>NCDQ01000221.1 GCA_002280275.1 Caulobacter vibrioides
GACGCCGACAGCGGACGATCTGCTGACGGCGGTGACCGGCGGCGGCGAACAATCCACCCAGGCCGCGTTCGGCAAGGTGATGTTCGAGATCGCCGCGCGAAAGGACGAGTTCGCCGGCCGCGTGGTCACGACCTCGCCGGACGTCACCGTCTCGACCAACCTGGGCGGCTTTGTGAACCGTCGCGGCGTGTTTCAGCGGCGCGCTCACGACGATGTCTTCAAGCGGCGTCGCATCCCCTCGGCGCAGGTCTGGTCCAAGGCCGAGACGGGCCAGCACGTGGAGCTGGGCATCGCCGAGAACAACCTGTTCATCGCCCTGGCGGCGCTGGGTCTGACCGCGCCGCTGTTTGGCGAACGGCTGTTTCCGGTCGGTACGCTCTACGATCCCTTCATCGCCCGGGGTCTCGATGCGCTGAACTATGCTTGTTACCAGGACGCCCGGTTCCTGCTGGTCGCGACGCCGTCCGGTCTGACGCTGGCGCCCGAAGGCGGCGCGCACCAGTCGATCAACGCGCCAGTGATCGGCATGGCCCAGCCGGGCCTCGACACCTATGAGCCGGCCTTCGCGGACGAGACCGCCGTGCTGATGGCGCACGCCTTCGACCGTATCCAGGCCAAGGACGGCGCCTCGACCTATCTGCGCCTGTCGACCCGGGTCATCGCCCAGCCGGACCGAACGGGCGACGCCTGGCGGCAGGGTGTCATCGACGGCGCCTATTGGCTCAAGGTCCCTTCGCCGGGCGCGCGGCTGGCGATTATCTACAGCGGGGCCCTGGCGCCCGAGGCCCTGGCCGCGTTCGATGCGCTCACCGAGGACATGCCCGAGGCGGGCCTGCTGGCGGTGACCTCCGCCGACTTGCTGCATCGGGACTGGACCGCATCGGGCCGCGCGCGCTGGACAGGGCAGGGGAGCCGCATGTCGATCATCGAGGCGTTGTTGGCCCCTCTGGCTCGGGACGCGGGCTTGGTGACCCTGACCGACGGCGCGCCGCTGGCCCTATCTTGGCTGGGGTCGGTGCGGGGGCAGCGGGTCCGGGCGCTTGGGCTGGAGACCTTCGGCCAATCGGGCGATCTGCCGGATCTCTACGCCCAGTATCGGCTAGACGCCGACGCCGTGCTGGACGCCTGCGCGGATCTGCTGGCCTAAAACCCGCTCAGGATCGTCATGCCGCTCAGAAGGCCGTCGCGGAAGTGATAGGTCAACCGCGCGCGTGTGTCCGACCAGACCTGGCCTTCCTCGGTTTCGACCGCGTATTGGGCGTCGACCGTCAGAGCGTCCTCGGCCTCCTCGATCACCGCGATCAGCTGGATGTTGGGCCGGAGCGTCGCGAAGAGCCGCGCGAAGTGCGCAAGCACGGCGTTCTGACCAATGAGAGCCTCGCCGGTCTCGAGCGTGTTCGGCCAGGTCGCGTCAGGATGGATGAAGCGGCGTAGTTCGGCGGCTTCGCAGCTGTTGAACACGGCGAAGGCCTCTTCCAGCACTTCGCGCAGCGTGGTCATCGCGTGGTTCCATCGCCGTCGTCGATCTCTTGTTCGACAATCCGTCCGCTCTCAAGGCGGTACCAGACCGTGACGCCGCCGTCCTGCCACAGATGCCCGTTCAACCCGCGCGCCTCGACCTGCAAACGGGCGCGGGTCCAGTCGTCCGGCTGAAGAGCGTAGTCGCGGATGGCGAGGGTCACTTGCATCGTCGCGAACAGGTGCTCGAAATGCGCCCGGATGTCCTCGGCGCCGCTGAGTTCGCCGTCCTCCAGCTTGTCCTGGAAACGCGCATGGGGGGCGTAGCACGCCATGATCGCGTCGACATCCTGAGCGTTGATCGCATCGCATAGCCGCTGCAGGAGGCGTTCGACGCCCTCGAAGGTCAACGCGACGTAGTTTTGCTGGCTGTCGAGACGCGCGATCAACCCATCGCGCATTGTGAAACGGTGGCGCGCCCGTTGGCTGGACCAGACCGATCCGTCTTCTTCGCTAACGACGGTCTGCCGCGTCAAGACTTCGACCTGACCCGGGGACGGGGTGAACAGGGCGATCGGCTGGTGCTGGATGCGCACGGGAGCTGTTGTTGTTTGAAAGTAGTCACGCACCGCGTCGACGCCTTCAAGCCGGCGGTCTTCGATCTCGTCGGGCCAGGACACGTCGGACGTCATCCCGGCGATCACACGGTCGAAGGCGCGGGTGTTGAAGGCCTCGTATAGCTGCGCGATCCGGTCTTCGTCGGGAGTCATGGGCGTCGAACAACGTTCTCCGAGCGGAGTTTTTCCATGCGCCAAAACGGACCGACAGGGAGCGTGTAATATTGCCGCACGGACTATTTCGCCTGAGGCTTGTAGCCCGTTTCCACCATCAGATAGGCGATCAGGTCGATGCGGTCCTTTTCGCCCTTGATGCCGGCGAAGGTCATCTTGGTGCCGGGCATGAAGCCGCGCGGATCGGCCAACCACTTGTCGAGCTGACCGGCGTCCCAGACGAAGCCCGCCGCCGTGACGGCGTCGGAGTAGCTGTAGCCCTCCTTGCCGCCGGCCTTACGCCCGAACACGCCGTAGAGGTTCGGGCCCGTCAGGTCCGGGCCGCCTTCGGTGATCGTGTGGCACGAGCGGCAGAGCGCGAACTTGCTCTGGCCGTTCGACAGGTCGCCGGTGTTGTAGGGCGCGGGCAGGGCGGCGAGGGCGGCGGTCTTCTCGGCGTCGGTCGGGGCGGGCGCCGCGGCCGGCGTCGGCGCGTCCGCCGGGGCCTGGCTGGAGCTTCCACCGTCCTTCGAGCACGCCGAAACGGTCACACAAAGGGCCGCGACGGCAGCCAGTTTCAACGAGCGCATATTCATCCTCGACTGACGTTTCGCCGCAGGTTCTGCGACGCCGCGACGCATTCCAAACCCTTATAAAATCTGGTCCCGCGCCTTGTCACGTAACAATGGTCCTTAAGCTTGGGGGGTACGGCGGGGCTGCGACAATTGCTGGTATCTACGTGATTCTCATGGCGAAAAGTGAAGTTGCAAAACGTGGATCTGCACATAACCGTTTGACGGTCGTTAACCATAAATTCTACCCCTTTTCTCACGGAGCGGGCTGGCTCCGGGCTGGGCTGGAAGCAAGATCATGGACTGGAGCGAAGAGCGGACCGCGACCCTGAAGAAGCTGTGGCTGGAGGGCCTCAGCGCGAGCCAGGTGGCCCGGCAACTGGGCGGCGTCAGCCGCAGCGCGGTGATCGGCAAGGTCCACCGTCTGGGCATCACCGCCCGCGAAACTCCTGTGCGCAAGCGCGTCTCCACGGTTCGCGCCCCATCTCGGCTTGCGGCTCGCCAGCGACCCTCGCGCGATGTCGCCACGCCGCGCGTCACCCCGCGCTTTGAGCGCATCGAGGAAGACCTGCTGCCGACCTCGGGCATCCTGGGCCTGGGCGCCCATTCGTGCCGCTGGCCGATCGGCCATCCCGAGAACGACGACTTCGGCTTCTGCGGCCGCCCGAAGGTCACTGCGCGCGGGTCCTACTGCGAGCAGCACAGCCAGGGGGCCTTCCGCCGCCTGGGCAGCCGCGAGGCTGTCGAGGCCTGGGCGCTGAAGGGCGTCAAAGAAAAGCGGGTGCAACCCCGTCTGGTCTGACGTTCGCGTCGCCTCCGCCGTCCTTTCCACTTTCCTCCGATTTCGACGAGCCGCCCCATGAACATGGTCCTGATCGAGAACGCCGCCGGCAGCAGCCAAGTGATCACCATCATCGAGGAGTTCGCCGGTCACTCGGTGTCGCGCGACCTCAATCCCGGCGATCACGCACAAATCCCGGTCACCCAGTTCAAGTCGATCACCGTGCGCGAGACCTATCCCGACGACTGGTTGACCCGGGGGCTCCACCGCAACCGCGCCGCCTGAGCGTTGCGCAGCCGCCGCAGCGTTTCCTGAATCTAAGCCCCATGACCCCGCGAAGCCCTTCGCGGGGTTTTTCGTTCGCCCGCCAGCGCCGACGATTGCGTGACCGTTAACCTTGTGACACACAGAGCGCCGTTTTGCGGGGGCGGACAACAATATGGGCGACGGGGAAGAGCGCGCCGAGGCGGCGCCTGATCATGCGCTGCCGCTGTCGAGCTATCTGAGCTACCTGCTTTACCAGACCGAGCAGCATCGCCGCGCCATGGCCGCCGACCTGCTGGCCAAGCATGGCCTTTCCTTCGCCAAGTGGGTGGCGATGATCTCGCTGCGGCGGTTTGGCGATCTGTCGATGACCCGGCTGGCCAAGCTGGCGGCCACCGATCGCACCACCCTGACCCGATCGATCGACGGCCTGATTGGCGATGGCCTTGTGGCTCGAGAGGCTTCGGCGCGCGACCGGCGCATCGTGGTGATCCGGCTGACCGACGCTGGGCGCACCTTGCTGGACGCGATCCGGGGAGAGATCCGCCCGCTGAACCAGGAGGTCTGCGCCCAGCTGACCACCGAGGAGCAGGCGACCATGACCCTCTATCTTCAGAAGATGTTGGGCGGCCTGATCGTCGAGCCCGACTGGAAGCAGGACGTCATCGCTTTCAGCACGCCCGCGCCGCCAGAAACGGTCTGAGCAGCTTTAGTCGTCGAACTTCACGCGCCCACGACCGGACTTGACGGTCCCGCGCTTTGACTTGGT
>NCDQ01000713.1 GCA_002280275.1 Caulobacter vibrioides
GAACTCGGTGCGCGGCTTGAAGTCACGCGGCGCGGCGTTGTCGCGATCGCGTGGCGGGCGTGCCTTGTAGTCGCCCTTGGGCTCCTCGCCCTTGCCGTACGGCTTGGCGGTGCTGAAGCCGTCGTCGCTGTAGGTCGAGGGGCGCGGGGTGTGATCGCGTGAACCCGGCGCATTGGCGCGCGGCGAGCGGGGCGCTTCATCGCGAGGCGGGCGTGGCTTGAACTCGCGCGGCGCATCGTTGTCGCGCGGCGGACGGGGCGCATATTCCTTGCGCGGACCAGCATCGCGAGCGGCCGGAGCCGCCGTCGGGGTGATGGCGACGTCGTCGCGAACAGTCGCCTGAACGGCAGCGCCGAACTTTACTGCCGCTTCGGCCGAGATCTCGAACTTGGTGTCGTAGTCGAAGATCCGGATCGAACCGATGTCCTTCTTGGTCACGTGACCCAGACGGCAGATCAGCGGGATCAGCCACTTGGGGTCGGCGTTGTTGCGACGGCCGGTATTGAGGCGGAACCACTCGGCGCCGGCCATGTCGCTGCGCGGTTCGCGCTCGGGACGATCGCCGCCAAAGTCGCGGTCGTTGCCGAACTCGCGCGGCTCGCGGCTGCGCGGGCCGGGGTCGGCGCCGTGACGCGGGTCGTCATAGATTTCTTCCGGAGCCGGCAGCTTGGCGCGGCGGGTGCGGATCAGGGCCGAAGCGATTTCAAGCGGCGTGCGCTTGGCCAGCATGGCCTCGGCCAGGGCGGTGTCTTCCTCGACCGCGACCTCGTCAAAGATCGGATCGTCCAGCAGGCGCTCGGTGTCCTTGACGCGGATCTCGTCGGCGGTCGGGGCGCCGCCCCAGTGACCTTCGACGCCGGCGGCCATCAGCAGCTGCTCGGCCTTGCGGCGACGGGTGTAGGGGACAACCAGGGCCGAAACGCCCTTCTTGCCGGCCCGGCCGGTGCGGCCCGAACGGTGAAGCAGGGTGGCCTTGTTGACCGGCAGTTCGGCGTGGATGACGAGGCCGAGG
>NCDQ01000222.1 GCA_002280275.1 Caulobacter vibrioides
ATGATACGTTTAGCTTCAAGTCTGCTTTAGAACGTAAGTTTGAGAAGCAACTGGATAAGATTCCTGCAGGGTGATTTACTTTCGAAATCGCCCCACAATGGGTACGCGACACAGTATCACGCGCATTGATACGACGGATCAGATCATCCGCTTTCGCTCTTGTGCGCTGGGCATGCGGTTGATGGCGAACGCCTCTGCGGTCGCGCGCAGGAACTTCTGGGCGCTGGGGTCCTGCTCGCGCTCGGCCACCAGCAGCAGCGCGGCGTGCAATTCCTCGCGCTGGATCAGCCCCTTGCCCAGCATCACCCCGGACAGCGCCGTGAACAGGGCCATCTGGTAGCTGACGAGCGTCTCCAGATCCTTCGGCTCCACGTCCGTGCGCCCGAGGCCTAGGCGGCCAGCGAGACGCTGGCGCGTCTGGCGAGCTGGAAATTGTCGATCAGCGATTGAAGGCGATTGGCCTGCTCTTTCAGAACATGGGCCGATGCGGTGGCTTCCTCCACCATGCCCGCATTGGTCTGCAGCAAGCGATCCATCTGGCTGACGGCGGTGGAAACCTGGTTGAGGCCGGCGGCCTGCTCCTGGGCGGAGTGGGAAATATCGCCGACCAGGGTCCGGATCTCTTCGACCTGGGATAGAATGCTATTCAGAGCTTCCCCCGTATCGCCGACCAGCGCCACGCCCTTGTTGACGTGCTGCGACGACGCCGCGATCAACACCTTGATCTCCCGCGCCGCCTCGGCCGAGCGTTGAGCCAGCGCCCGCACCTCTTGCGCCACCACCGCGAAGCCGCGCCCGGCTTCGCCCGCTCGCGCCGCCTCGACCCCGGCGTTCAGCGCCAACAGGTTGGTCTGGAAAGCGATCTCGTCGATGACGCCGACGATCTGGCCGATCTGGCTTGAGGACTTCTCGATGCCACCCATGGCCTCGACAGCGCTTTCAACGACGGCGCGCGAGGCCTCCGCATCCTGGCTGGCGCGCTGCACCACCGCATCGGCGTGCTTGGCCCCCGACGCCGTTCGCGCCACGGTCGCGGTGATCTCTTCCAGCGCGGCGGCCGTCTCCTCCAGGCTGGCGGCCTGCTGCTCGGTCCGATGCGCCAGGCCGTCGGCGTGGCTGGAGATCTCGTCGGAGTTTTCACCCACGCTGGCGGCCGAGGCGGCGACGGTGGACATCGCCGCGTTCAGCGCCTGGATCGACTCGTTGAAGCTGATCCGCAAGCTGTCCAACGAGGGCATCAGCGTCTCGCGCACTTCAGAGCGCAGATCTCCGTGCGACAGGCTTTCTAGTGCGGCGCCGACCAGGCGCACCTGACGCATTCGCTCGGTGAGATCCGTCGCGATCTTGATCACGCTGACGATCTTTCCGTCGGCGTCGAAAAGGGGGTTGTACTGGGCTTGCAGCCAGACGGCGCGCCCCCCCTTGCCAACCCGTTCAAACTCATCGGAGAAAAACTCACCCCTGCCCAGCCGGCTCCAAAACGCGGCGTATTCGGATGATTGGGCGTAGTCTGGCTTGACGAACAGACGGTGATGACGCCCGATGATCTCGTCGCGGCTGTAGCCGACGGCCGCCAGGAAATTGTCGTTGGCGTCCCATATGACGCCGTCCAAATTGAACTTGATCACGGCCTGGGATCGGTGGATCGCCTGGATGAACGATGCGTTCTCGGCGGCTCGGACGGTCTCAGCGGTGATGTCGAGCGCCAGCTTGACCACCTTCACCGCCTTGCCCCGCTGGTCCGTCACAGGGGTGTAGGAGGCGCGGATCCACAGCGGCGACCCGTCCTTGCGAAGGCGCTTGAATTCGCCGGACACGAATTGGCCGGAGGACAGGGTTCGCCAGAAGGCTTCATAGTCCGGCGCCGCCGTGAACTCAGCTTCGACGAACAGGCGATGGTGCTGACCGACGATCTCCGCCTGATCGTAGCCGACCGCGCTGCAGAAGCTCTCATTCGCCCGAAGGATTTTGCCGGTCGGGGTGAACTCAATGACGGCGAAAGAGCGCTCCAGGCTCTTTAGCGTCTGCTCGGCGACTGATCGGCTCCCAAAGCTCAGGCTCATGGCGCGACCCTCCTCGTCTCGTTACGAAAACGGTTGCGCCCGCGTGATTATCGACGGGTTAAAAGTCCGGTGCGGCATGCTGGCGCAGGCCCTGGCTCAGACGAGGTTGCCTTAGAGTGCGCTCAGCCCTGCGGCCGCGTCACGCGCCACGCCGCGCGCCAGGCAGCAGTCCATCACTGACAGGAGGTTCCGCAGGTCGATCGGCTTGGCGACGTGGGCGTCGCAGCCGGCGTCCAGGCAGGTCTTGATCTGCGCCGACATCACGTCGGCGGTCAGGGCGATGACCGGCAGGCGATGGAAGCGCGCGTCCAGGCGCAGGCGGCGCGTGGCCTCCAGCCCGTCCATGACCGGCATGTTGACGTCCATCAGCACGATATCGACGGCCTCGCGCTCCAGGGCGTCCAGGGCTTGCTGGCCGTCCTCGGCCTCGACGAGATCGCACTCGAACGGTTCTAGGAACAGGCGGATGACCCGCCGGTTCACCGGATGGTCGTCAACCACCAGAACGCGGCGCCCCTGCAGGGCGGCGAAGCCGACCTCCTCCTCTGCGCCGCCGATGCCGGTGTCGGCCACGCGCAGGCGCACGCGGACGCGATCGTCCGGCTCGGGATAGCAGGCCAGCGCGACCTCGACCTTGCCGTGGGTCGTGAACTTCAGCGCGTTGGAGACAAGATTGCTCAGGCATTGGCGCACGCGCACGCCGTCGAACATCAGCGGTCCGGGAGCCTCGCCCTCCAGGCGGAAGGTCAGGGTGACGCCCTTCTCGCGCGCGGTCGGCTGATAGCCGCCGACCAGACGCCCAGCGGTCTGGACGATGTCACCGACCGTCGGCGCGATCTCCAGCTTGCCCGCCTCAATCTTGGACAGATCGAGAATGTCGTTGAGCAGCACCAGCAGGGTGTCGCCGCTGTCGAGGATCAGATCGACCTGATCGCGCTGTTCGTCGGTCAGGTCGCCGGACCGCAGCGCCTGAGCCAGGCCCAGCATGCCATTCAGCGGCGTGCGCAGCTCGTGGCTCATCACCGCCAGGAAGGCGGACTTGGCGGTGTTGGCGGCTTCGGCCCGCTGCTGCGCGCCCTTCAGACGTCCCGAGGCCCGCCGCTGATGCACCGCCCACGCCGCGGCGCCGGCGACCAGCACGCCCAGCAACAGCGCGATCACCACCGAGGCGCGCGCCAGGCTGCGGGAGAGGCGGACCTCCTCGGCCAGGCGCCGACTCTCATCGCGCTTGACCCGCAGCTCGCTTTCCAGCGCGGCGGACATCTCGGCCACGCTGCGGGCGTGGACCTTGCGGGCCGCCAGGCTGTCGGCCTTGCGCCAGGCGTCCAGCTTGCGGAAGGCTTCGGCGCTACGCCCCTGCCCCTGGTCGATATAGGCCTCGACCAGCGCCTCCAAGGACAAGTCGCGCGTGGCCAGGCTTTCGGGGATGGTCTTCAGCTGATCCAGGTCGCGCTGCGCGGCCTGGGCCTGGCCCAATTGCGCGGCGGCGAGCGCACGTTGCGCCAGCATCCGCACCTGCAGACGCCGGTCGGGCTTGGCCAGCATGTCTGCGGCCGGCGCCAGGCAGGCCATGACCTTGGCGGGCGCATCGCGGAGGCCAGCGATCCTGGCGCAGAGATACCGATCCCAAGTCAGTAGCGCCGCGTCGCCGTCGGCCTGTGTCAGCTTGTGATGCAGCGCTGCGAACCGCTCGGCCGCGCTCAGTTCGCCCAGGTCGGCGGCCGTAAAGGCGATGTCGTAGATCCGCTCGATCTTGCGGACATAGAAGGCGTCGCGCTCGTCCAGCGCGGCCGCCTCGGTCATGTGGTCGAGGGCGCCTTCCTTGTCGCCGATGTCCGACAGCGTGTAGCTGTGCACCTGATGCAGTTCGGCCAGCAGCGGCTGAGCGATACGGCCCCGGCGCTCAAGATCGGTGATCAGTTCGGCGGCCAGGCGCGCGGCCTCCGCCCAGCGGCCGATCTGGCCCAAATGCCGGACGCGCTCGATGCCCGCCATGGACCGGATGTCCGGGCCGGACTGCTTGAGAAAACGATCCCAGTCGGCGTCCTTGAAAGCCTGATAGCCGCCGCTCTCGTGACGATAGGCCAGGGTCTCCAGGTCGACGAGAGTCGCCAGGCTCGCGTCCTTTTCGCGCGCGGCCACCTCCCGCGCCTGCTCCGCCCAGGCGTCGAACGGCTGCTGAAGCTGGTTGCTCTTGTAGGCGTAGAGCACTCGCCAGAGGCCATACAGGCGGAGCTGGCCTCGTTCGCTCAAGGCCCGGCGACCGGCGCGCTCGATGTCCTCGTTGTCGCGGGACGGCGCGCGCATTTCGTGCGCGCCGATCTCCTGGCTCAATTGCTCCAGCCGCTGAGCCAGGGGCGCGTTGCTCTTGCCCCAGGCGCTGGTGGCGCCGAAGGTGGTCAAGACCGCGAGGAAGATCAGAAGGCGCCGCAAGTCCGTTCCCTGGAATCCACGGCAAGCCTTCGCGAGTAGAAATGTAGGACGGGTTAAGCTTGACGTCCTGATTGTGGGCTAGATCGTCGCGCCGCCGTCCACCACCATGGCTTGTCCCGTCATGAAACTGCCGGCCTTCGAGGCCAGATAGACGGCCGCGCCGGCGATCTCGTCCGGCTCGCCGATGCGGCGCAGCGGCACGCCCGTGGTCGAGCGCTTGAGGGTCTCGGGATTGTCCCAAAGGGCCTGATGCAGTTGACCCGCACGTTGTCGGGGCCGAACTCGTGGGCCAGGTTCCGCGCCAGTTGGAAGTCGGCGGCCTTGGAGATGTTATAAGCGCCGATGATGGCGTTGCCGCGCAGGCCGCCGATCGAGCTGATGATGATGATCGACCCGTCCTTGCGGGCCTGCATCTCGGGCGCGACCATCGAAATCAGCCAGTGGTTGCTGATGATGTTGTTGTCCAGGATCTTGCGGAACTGGTCGTCGGCGATCCCGGCCAGGGGTCCGTAATAGGGATTGCTGGCGGCGTTGCAGACGCAGATGTCGATCTTGCCGAACGCCTTGCGGGTCTCGTCAACCAGGTTCTGAAGCTCTTCCTTGGAGGCGATGTTGGCCGGGACGGCGATGGCGGTCCCCGCGCCGTGCTTGGCGTTGAGTTCGGCGGCGACCTCCTCGCAAGGGCCGGCCTTGCGCGACGAGATCACCACCTTGGCCCCATGCTCGGCCATCCGCTCGGCGATCGCCTTGCCGATCCCGCGCGAGGACCCGGTGATGATCGCCACCTTGCCGGTCAGGTCGAAGAGGTTCATGTCGCACGCCCTAAACGTTTGTTTGAATTTCGAGCACAGTGCGGCGGGTGAAGCGCAGGGTCAAGCCTCGGACAAACCCTCCCCCAGCGGGGAGGATTTTTCTCGCAGGCCCTGTCGGCGTTCGCGCCATCGGCGCGTCCTTGAGGCAAGATGGCCCTAGATCGGAGTCCCCTCATGCCCCTCGACACCGCCGCCGCCCCCGCCAAGCCGGAAGACCGCGACCTCGTTCTGGAGCGCATCATCGATGTCCCCGCCGAGAAGCTCTACACCTGCTGGACCACGCCGGACCTGATGCCCGAGTGGTTCTGTCCCAAGCCTTGGACCGTCTCGAACGTGCGCCTGGACGTGCGGACCGGCGGTAACAGCTACATGGAGATGAACGGCCCGAACGGCGAAGTCGTGCCCCAGCCCGGCGTCTATCTGGAGGTGGTCCCGAACCAGAAGATCGTCTTCACCGACGCCTTCACCGAGACCTGGCAGCCTTCGGACAAGCCGTTCATGGTCGCGATCGTCACCTTCGAGGATCTGGGCGACGGCAAGACCCGCTACCGCGCCGTGGCGCGCCACTGGACCGTCGAGGACAAGACGGCCCACGAGCAGATGGGCTTCCACGAGGGCTGGGGTGTCGCCACCGACCAGCTGACGGCCCTGGCCAAGACGCTCTGAGCGATCATCCAGAGTGACAGTCAGCGATTTCCTGGCGCGCCTGGATCCGGAAACGCGCTCCACGGTCGAGCGTCTAAGGGCGATCGTCACCAGCGCCGCTCCCTTCCTCGCCGAGCGCATCAAGTGGAACGCGCCCAGCTTCGCGCTTGGCGACGATGATCTGATCACCCTGGGCTTGGAGCGACGCGGCGGCGTGCGCCTCGTCCTCCATCGCGGCGCCAAGCCGAAGGACACCGTCGATTTCCGCTTCGATGACCCCGGGGGTCTCGCACGATGGCCGGCGCCTGATCGGGGCGTCATGGTGTTTGAGGACCTGCAAGCCGTCGAAGCGACGGCGCCGGCCTTGCGTGACCTTTGCGCGCGCTGGGTCCAACGCGTCTCGGAGACCTGAGGCGCACAGAACGCCCTTGGCGGGGACGGCGAAAAGGGCCATGTGCCCGGCATGAGCTCCACCCCCGCCCCCGCGCGCCTGGTCGACAAGGCCCTCGTCCCGCGCTTCGCCTTGCTGTGCCTGGGCATCTGGCTGAACGCCGCCGACACGCTGGTGACGGCGACGATCATGCCCAGCGTGGCCAGGGAGATCGGCGGCTACCAATATTTCGGCTGGTCGGTGGCGGCCTATCTGACCGGCTCGATCGTCGCCGGCGCCTGCTCGGGCAAGCTGTCGATCGCGGTGGGCCTGCGCGCCGCCACCGCGATCAGCGGTCTCGTCTACGCGATCGGCTGCGCCATGAGCGCCCTGGCGCCGGAGTTCGTCACCTTCATCGTCGGCCGCCTGGTCCAAGGCCTGGGCGCCGGGGCTGTGGTGGCGCTCTGCTATGTCGCCATCACCGCCCTATTCCCCCAAAGCCTGTGGCCGCGCGTCTATGGCGCGATCGCGGGGGTCTGGGGGGCGGCGACCTTGCTGGGTCCGGCGCTGGGCGGCCTGTTCGCCGCCGCCGGCTTCTGGCGCGGCGTGTTCTGGATGTTCGTCGTTCAGGCGGTGATCTTCGTCGGCGCGGTGATGGTCATGCTGCCCGGCGGCAAGCGCGAGGACGGCGCTAGTCGGATTCCCAGCCTGCAACTGGCCCTGCTGGTGATCGGCGTCAGCCTGATCGGCGGCGCCGGGGTCGTGACCTCGCCGCGCCTGGCGGTGATCCTGGCCATCGGCGGCATGATCGGCATGGCCGCGATGCTGGCCGCCAACACCCGCACCCGCGACCGTCTACTGCCTAAGTCCGCCGCCGACCTGCGCACCGCCACGGGCCTTGGGTTGCTGACCATCTTCGCCTGCGAAGCGGCGGTGATCGGCTTCACCGTCTACGGCCCCGCCTTCATCCAGGCCCGCCACGACGCCTCACCCCTGCTGGCGGGCTATGTCACTGGAGCGATCGCCGCCGGCTGGACCGCCTGCGCCCTGGTCTTCGGTCACGTACCCGCCCACAAGGACGGCCGCTTCGTGCGCCTGGGCGCCGGCGTCATCGCCCTAGGCGCGGCGCTCAGCGCCTGGGCCGTGCCGCGCGGAAACCTGGTCGAGACCTCGCTGGCCTTCGTGGTGCTGGGCGCAGGCTTTGGTCTCTGCCACGCCTTCATCGCCCGCCGCACCATCGCCGGCGCGCCGAGCGAAGAACAGGCCATGGCCTCGGGCGCGGTCCCGACCTCGCAACTGATCGGCGGCGCGGTCGGCTCGGCGGGCGCCGGCGCGATGGCCAATGTGCTGGGCTTTGGCCACCACGGCATCGACGCGGCGCTGGCGACCAGCCAGGGCGTGCTGCTGTTCGGCGCCTTCCTGCCGCTGGCCCTGATCGGCTTCGCGGCGGCCTGGCGGCTGGGGCGGGGCTAGGAGTTTCGGGTTTCAAACCGACGCCAAGTTTCTCCCGCGCGATCGTATCCCGATCAGCCTGATGCCCCGACCTTGCTCACGTCAGCCACGTCAGTGGCGCCGTGGATCGGCAGAACGAAACCGTTGGAGGCCCATAGCTCGATCCTTAGGTTCGGTCGCGTCACGAGGAGCGCTTCCAAGGCCTCCTGGGCGTACAGCCCCGCCGGCGTCAGATCGAGGGTCAGCATGCCGTGGCGTTGGCCGGCGCGCGTAAAGGCCTCCTCCGTCAGCATCAAACGCAGATCCCGTCCTCGTGAGGGCTGCAGCGCAAAAGCAATGTCTTCCCAGGGGACAGTTCGACGCCAAGCCTGCGCGAACACACCCTCTTCACTGACCCGAAGTTCGATCCTCGATCGCCAGATTTGCAGGATGTTGCGGATCGTCAGCGCGCTCAGAAGCAGCGTAACCGCCGCCAAACCGACCAACCGCGGCAGGTCCGCCAGTTTCCAGAGGACCCACCCGGTCTGGCCCGCCCAAATGAGGAACACGATCATGCACGGGAACGGCAGCAACAACCGGAGCCGCGCGGTGCGCGTCGTCCTCCATTCGCCGCGCGCTGGGGCGTTGAGGCGGCCGAGCACCCGCTCACACCGGTCTTGCGACAGAAGCCAACCGACCCCGATCATGACGATGATCGCCCAACCGAAACTGGGTCCGTCATCGCCGTTAACTGGCTGACTTACCCAACGGCAGAACAGCAGCAGCCCGAGCACAGCCGCATAGAAGGCGAAGGTGCGGGCCTTCGCCAGCCTCTCACGCGAGAACAGAGGGCGGCTCATGATTTCAATCTAGGCGCGTATCGCGCCGATGTCACGCCTCCGCCAGCGCCGTCGCCTCCACCAGCTTCACGACGTCGCCCATGATCTGCGTGATCTTGAAGTCCTTGGGCGTGTAGATTCGCGCCACGCCCATCTGTTTCAGGATCAGCGCGTCCTCGGGCGGGATGATGCCGCCGGCCACGACGGGGATGTCGCCAAGCCCCTCGGCGCGCATCACGCGGATGACCTCCTGCACCAGATCAAGGTGCGAGCCCGACAGGATCGACAGGCCCACGACGTGAGCGCGGCTTTCCTTGGCGCGGCGGACGATCTCTTCGGGCGTCGAGCGGATGCCGTCATAGACGACCTCCATGCCGCAGGCCCGGGCGCGGGTGGCGATCTGCTCGGCGCCGTTGGAGTGACCGTCTAGGCCCGGCTTGCCGACGAGGTAGGTCAGCGTGCGGCCCAGCATCTGCGAGACTCGCTCGACCTCGCGCTTCACCGCCTCGACGTCCTCGGCCTCGCCCGTCGAGACCACGATGGCGACCCCGGTCGGGCCGCGATACTCGCCGAACACCTCGCGCAGGGCGCCGGACCATTCGCCGGTGGTGACGCCGGCCTTGGCGGCGGCGATCGAGGGCTCCATCACGTTACGGCCTTCGCGGGCGGCCGCTTTGAGATCGGCCAGGGCGGCCTCGACGGCGGCGGCGTC
>NCDQ01000714.1 GCA_002280275.1 Caulobacter vibrioides
TCCTGCAAGGACCGAAGCTGGCTGAGGTCATGGCGGCCGGTTCGGTCGACCAGGGCGTATTCGAAGATCCAGCCCACACCGGTGGCGTCGGGACCGAGGGCCGGGCGGGCTCCGGCTGGAAGCCGGCTTTGCACCTGGCTCAGCGACTCCAGCACCCGCGAGCGCGCCCAATAGGGATCGGTCCCATCGGCGAACAGCACATAGACGAAGCTATCGCCGAAGAACGAATAGCCGCGCACGGTCTTGGCCCCCGGCACCGACAGCATGGTGGTGGCCAAGGGATAGGTGATCTGGTCTTCCACCAGACGCGGGGCCTGGCCCTGGGCCGGCGTGCGGATCACCACCTGGACGTCGGAGAGATCAGGCAGGGCGTCGAGCGGCGTCGCGCGCAGCGCCACAAGCCCGCCGGCCAGCAGGACCAGGGCGCCCAGCAGCACGAAGAAGCGGTTGGCCAACGACCAGCGGATGACGGCGGCGATCAACGGCTTGCCTCCACGCGGCGAAGGCTGCGCACGGCGGAGCCGTCAGGACGTTGTTCGAAGCCGAAAGCCGCCTGATCGCCCGCCTTCAATCCCCGAGCCAGGCTCGGCGGGTCGAGCTTGAAGGTCATGGTCATGGCCGGCCAGCCGATCGCGGGCACGGGGCCGTGGCTCAGGGTGATCGTGTCGGCGGTGATCTCTTCGACCCGCCCCTGCGCCTGCAAGAGCGACCTGGCGCCTTTGGGGACGGGCTTCATCACCGGTGCGGCCGCTTCCATGGTCGGCCCGGTGGCCGCTTGGCTCGTCAGCGGCCGAGGTTCCAAGCCGGCCAGGCTGGCTTCGGAGTCGAGGAGGAACTGGCCCGAGGCCACGACCTGATCGCCGGCGCTGAGGCCGGCGAGGATTTCGCTGCGATCGCCGGCCTGGCGACCGACACTGATCTCGGCGGGCTGGTAGCGGCCGCCGCCCTGGGCCAGCATCACCAGGTCCCGCCGCCCGGTGCGGATTATGGCCTCGCTGGGGACGGTCAGGAC
>NCDQ01000223.1 GCA_002280275.1 Caulobacter vibrioides
TGCTGACGCCCTTCGTCTATGCACTCGATGCGGTCGATTGCTTTAATGATCGGCGGCGCGACGTGCTGGCGTTCCGTGCCGCGGCGCACGGGACCGGCAAACGGAGGGGCCGCAGCGACTCGCGGCTTTCCAAGCCACCATGGCAACGCGTGCCCTCAGCGCGCGATAGGGATTGGCATGTCCAGCTTGCGCGCGCCTTCCCTGAATACCCTTGGCCGGATGATCTGCGCTAGCGCGTCGCTAATTGCGTTGGAATTCCTCGGGCAAGTCCGGCGGCGGGACGTCCGTCCAAATCAGTTTCCCGGTTTCATCTGTGCGAAGATCAGCGACCAGTCGCGCATAGATATGCGGGTCATGACCGCATCGCATTTGGCCTGAGTAGGGAATGCCGATTCCGATGCGGACGAACTCGGCGGGATAGGGTACCTCGCCCGGCTTGTTGTATGCCGCGTACCGCATCAGTTCGTCGTTTGAAGCCTTGAACGTGAGATACAGGCGCTCGACATAGTCGCGCACCCATTCTGCGCTCCGTCTCGCCGAAACAATGTCGATCACCTTTTTCGGCATGGCGTTTTCGGGACTGAACCATACCCAAGTTATCAGCCACGCCTTCACGGTGCTTCCCTCCCTGCCGGTCGCGAGAAGTAGAGCACGAGTCGCCCTGCATTTCCGGTGAGCCAATCCCCGTAAAACGCCATGCAAATCAATGAACGCGTTTCATAGGTTGGGCCAGTGCAAGCCATTGATTCCCGCGAACATGGCCCTTCAGCTACTCCGACCAGGAATGCTCCCAACATGATGAATGCCGCGTTGCCCCGGTCAGCCCCGGTGGTTTCGCGTGCATGCTTTTGCCGCTAAAGCAGCCTTGTGGCTGGCCGCAGCGCGTCCATTTGCGTTTCAGGCCCGATCGCGCGGAGACCAGGATGCGGACCTTCCTTCTGACCTTCCTTGGCGGCCTCGCCGCGCTGGTGGTCTTCTTCATATTCCTGCCGCTGGTTCTCATAATGTCGTTCGTCCCCTCGGGCGAAGCGCCCCGGACGCGCGAAGCGGTGCTGGAGCTGGACCTTCGGGAGGCCTGGAACGACCAGCCGGCCGCCGACCCCCTCAGCGCGGCATTCGGCAACGAATCCTTTGTCGAGATCCTGCTGCGGCTGGATGCAGCGGCAGATGATCCGGGCGTAAAGGGCGTGTTCGTCCGCGCGGCCGAGATGAATATCGGCTCCTCGCGGGCCGAAGAACTGCGCACCGCTTTCCTGCGCCTCCGCCAGGCGGGCAAGTTCGTGGTTGCTCACAGCCAGGGATTCCTTGCCTCGGGCCCGTCGGCATATCGCGCCATTTCAGCCGCAGACGAAATCTGGCTCCAGCCAGGCTCCCCGTTCGAAGCGCCCGGCATCACCTTCGAGACGCTCTTCATGGGCGGGCTGATGGACAAGCTGAAGGTCACGCCCGAGATCGAGCAGTTCTACGAGTTCAAGAGCGCGGCTGAAGTCTACAAGGTGGAGGGCTATACGCCGGCAGCCGAGACGGCGATGAGCGAACTCGCGACCAGCGTCTGGACCCACTCGGTGGCGGATATCGCAGCCGACAGGAAGATGACGCCTGAGGCGATGCGCGTCCTGCTCGAGGCGAGCCCCTACACTGCCGAGCGCGCGGTCGAGCTGAAGCTCGCTGATCGACTCGGCTATCCCGACGAAGCAACTGACGCCGCTCTCAAGCGCGCGGGCGAAGGCAAGCTGCTGCCGATCGCCAACTACAAGCCGGCGCCACGCAACAGCAAGGCCGTGATCGCCATCATCGGCGGCGAAGGCGACATCATTACCGGCGGCGGCGGACCGGCCGATTTCCTCTCCATTGGAACACCGATGTTTGCATCGGACCGCGTGGCGGCCGACATTCTTGCGGCGGCCAACGACGAGCGTATCAACGCCATCGTCTTCCGGGTCGACTCCGGCGGTGGTTCTGCAATCGCCTCGGACCAGATCTGGAGCGCCGTGAAGAAAGCGCGAGAGGCCGGCAAGAAGGTCGTCATCTCCATGGGCGGCGCGGCGGCGTCCGGCGGTTATTATGTGTCGGCGGCGGCCGACATGATCGTGGCCACGCGCTCCACCGTCACGGGATCGATCGGCGTGTTCGGCGGCAAGTTCGCCATCGCTGAAGCGCTGGGCGAGTTCGGCATCAATCCGGATATCGTCAGCGTTGGCGGCGAATACGCCTCGGCCTATTCCACCGAACGGCTGACGGCCGTTCAGCGCGATAAGCTCACGGCCTCGCTGAAAGGTACCTATGACCGCTTCACCGGCATCGTCGCAGAGGGGCGCAGAATACCACTCGCCAAGGTGCAGGAGATCGCCCGGGGCCGGGTCTGGTCTGGCGAAGATGCGCTGGCCAACGGGCTGGTCGACAAGACGGGCGACCTGATCGTCGCCATCGAGGAGGCGGTCCGCCTCGCCGGGTTCAAGCCGGAGGATGGCTATCAGCTGCGCCTCAACGTGCAGGACACAACGCCGTTCGACCTGCTCATGGGCACAATGGCGCAATCCACCGGCCCGGTGTCGCAGCAACAGCTGCTTCAAGGACTCGCTGGCATCGTCGGCAAGGACCGCGCTGCAGCGCTGTTGCGCCAGCTTGCCCAAGCGGGCCAGCCGCCCTCGGCGCAGGTGTGGATGCCGCCGGTGAGCGAGCGCTAGATCAGGGCGCGTCGATGCGTTCGATCTGTCCCGCGTGCAGCCTGAAGGCTGCGTCCTGCGGAATGTCGAGCATCAGCGCGTCGCGGCGCGGCAGCTGCAGGAACAGACCGCGCAGGATGCGCCCCGCAACTCCATGCGAAACCGCGATAGTCGTGCCCGGCATGGCGCGCGCTTCTTCCAGCCATGCGCCCAGTCTTGCCACAAGCGCGTCATAGCTGTCGCCACCCGGCGCGGTAAAGAACCAGTCCCAGCGACGTTCGCCCGCGTCATAGTCCGGCGCGATCTCGCGGATGTCATCCTTCAGCATGCCATCCCATTCCCCAAGACTGATCTCGGCAAGGCGGGCGTCGGACGCGATCTCGCTTGCGAGGCGAGACTCTTCGCGGATCAGTTTTGCCGTGTGTTGCGTGCGGCCTAGCGGCGAGGCGACGATGCGGGCATCCGGCGGCGCCATCGTGCCCAGCAGGCGGCCCAAGCGACGCCCCTGCTCCACGCCGAGCGGCGTGAGCGCAGAATCCCGCGCGCCCTGGATGCGACCCGAGGCATTGAACTCGGTCTGCCCGTGCCGGACGAGGTAGATCATGCGGGATGGAATTCCGAGGAGAGCTCAGGCGGTCCATTGGTGGCGGCGCGGCCAGCCTCTACCAGGTGGATCATGTGGGCCAGCACGGACCGGGCCGCGGCCGGATGCAGTCGGGAATCCACGTCCTTGTAGATCACCTTGACCATGTCGAAGATTTTCGTATCGCCAGCCTTCAGCCGCGCGACGATCGCCTCCTCGCGTGCGCGGCGGTGCGCTGCGTAGGCATCGATGAATGTCGTGACGTCCCGCACCGGCGGGCCGTGCGTCGGCCAAAGCGTATCGAAGTTACGATCCTTGATCTTCGCGAGGCTGCGATAGTAGTCGCCCATGTTTCCGTCGGGTGGCGAGATCACCGTCGTGGACCAGCCCATGATGTGGTCGCCCGAGAACAGCGCGTTCTCCTCGCGCAGCGCATAGCAGACATGGTTGGACATGTGCCCCGGCGTGGTGATCACCTCCAGCATCCAACCTGGACCGGTGAACACGTCGCCGTCGTTGACGAGGATATCGGGCATGAAGCCGGACTCACCGTCTTCCTCCAGCGAGGGATGCTCCTGCGTGCCTGGCGGATCGGGCGTGCCATAGACCTTGCATCCGGCCCACTGCGCCAGCGGATGCGCCAGCGGGGAATGGTCCATGTGGGTGTGCGTTGTGAAAACGTGCGTCACGCGCTCGCCCGCCAGCGCACGCTTCAAAGCTTCGAGATGCGCATCGATAGGCGGGCCCGGGTCGATCACGGCCACTTCCCCGCGGCCGATTATGTAGACGCCCGTGCCAAGAAACGTGAACGGCCCCGGATTCTCCGCGATCACCCGCCGGACCAGCCGGCTCACCTGATCAACCTCGCCATAGGCGAACGTCAGGTCGCGAACGAAGGGTATGCCTGCCATGGCCTATTTAGCTCCAAGCTGCTTCAGGAGGTTGGACATGGAAGCGAGGTTGTAGCCCGCGTCCGAAGCCGCTTCGACGATAAACTGCGCCTCTTCGCCTTGGCTGGCCTCCGACATCGCCCACGCCGTGACTGATCGGGTCCCAGACCGGCAATAGGCTAACGTCTTACCGCTGGCGTTGAGCACCGCCCTCACGGCGTCCGCCGTCGGATGTCCGACGAAGGGTGCGTGCAGATACGTCATGCCAGCGGCCTGC
This sequence comes from Caulobacter vibrioides, assembly GCA_002280275.1. Classification (GTDB taxonomy): domain Bacteria; phylum Pseudomonadota; class Alphaproteobacteria; order Caulobacterales; family Caulobacteraceae; genus Caulobacter; species Caulobacter vibrioides_A. The sequence goes on from NCDQ01000223.1 coordinate 4,417, forward strand.
GCAGCGGCGGCGGAGGCGGCCGATGTCGGCTGGTCGGGAGACTCTCCGTCCGGGCGATTGTTGATTATGTGCTGGAAGCCCTGTGTTGCAAGCTGGGGGAAATCCTGCAGCTGGATTTGGGGCGCGACCCAGAATCTCTCCGAAACCTGCCGAATGTCCGCCATGC
>NCDQ01000715.1 GCA_002280275.1 Caulobacter vibrioides
AGATGCTTCCGGCAAGCCGAGGAGAGAGCTGTGGCCGTCCGCCTGATCCTGATCTGCACCCTTTTGTCGCTGGCCGCGCTGTCGGTGATGGTTGAGGGCCACCGTCCCCCCTCGATGACGGCACGAGCGCCCGTCGCGACGGCGGGATAAACCCCGAGCCACCATCAGAGCGACCGTAATCGGCGCTCTGCTATTGACGCCGCCCCCCTGGCCCGCCAGCTACGCGCAGTTTTTTTGAGTGGGGCGGACGTGACCTCCAACAGCGCGACAAAAGCGCCTTCGACGGTCACGCGGCGGCTGTTGTTCATGGCCCTGACGCTCGCCGCGCCCGCCATCCTGCTGATGGCCGCCTTGGTGGCGATGCAATACACCGAGGGGCAGCGACGCTTCGCCACCCAGCTGGTGACCACGACCCGCGCCCTGTCCTTGGCGACCGACCGACAGATCGGCCAGGGTCAAAGCGTGCTTCAGGGCCTGGCGGTTTCTTCCGCCCTGGCGCAAGGCGATATAGAAACTTTTGCGAAGCAGGCGCGCGAAGCGGTCGAAGGTCGCGACGGCTGGGTGGTTCTGATGAGTCAGGACCGACAGTGGATCAACACCCGGATACCGCCGGGCGAACCGACGCCTTACGCGCCACTCACTGACGAGACCTGGCGCGAGATGACGACCGGCAAGTCGAACGTCAGCAACCTTATCCCGCGCCCCAACAACACCCCAATCATTGGGGTCAACATGCCGGTGCTCGTAAAGGGCCGCCTCCTGGTTCTGGGCTATATGCAAAAGCCGGACGTCTATCAGGCGCTCGTGACAGGTCAGGGGCTGCCCGCGACCTGGACCGCCAGTATCGTCGATCGCAACGCTGCCCTGCTAGCCCGCTCCCGTAATCAAGACGAGATGATTGGCCGACACGCCAGCCCCGACATGCGCGCGGCGATGGCGCGGGCTCAGGACGGCGTGGTCAACACCTATACGCCCAGCCTGCCGGAATTTCTGCTCGGCATCGGCGGC
>NCDQ01000224.1:0-4573 GCA_002280275.1 Caulobacter vibrioides
TCCAACTGGACAAGCTGGGCGGCGCGGCCTGGCAGGGCCGTAAGGCGAAAGCGAAGGAACGGCTGCGGGTGATGGCCGAGGGCCTGATCCAGATCGCCGCCGCCCGCCAGCTGAAGACCGTCGAGGAGACCGATCCGCCCTCGGGCGTGTTCGATGAGTTCTGCGCCCGCTTCCCCTACGAGGAGACGGACGACCAGCTCAGCGCCATCCACGACGTCTTGGAAGACCTGTCGTCCGGCAAGCCGATGGACCGCCTGATCTGCGGCGACGTCGGCTTCGGCAAGACCGAGGTGGCGCTACGCGCGGCCTTTGTGGTGGCGATGAGCGGCAAGCAGGTGGCCATCGTCTGCCCGACGACGCTGCTGGCCCGCCAGCACTACAAGACCTTCAAGGAGCGCTTCCAGGGCTGGCCGATCAAGGTCACCCGCCTGTCGCGCCTGATCACCGGCAAGGAAGCCGCCGAGACCCGCGAGGGCCTGGCCAACGGCCAGTTCGAGATCGTGGTCGGCACCCACGCCGTGCTGTCCAAGCAGGTGGCGTTCAAGGACCTGGGCCTCGTGATCGTCGATGAGGAGCAGCACTTTGGGGTCAAGCACAAGGAGAAGCTGAAAGAGCTTCGCGCCGACGTGCACATGCTGACCCTGACGGCCACGCCGATCCCGCGCACCCTACAGATGGCGCTGAGCGGCATCCGCGAGATGTCGATCATCGCCACCCCGCCGGTCGATCGCCTGGCGGTGCGCACCTATATCAGCCCGTTCGACCCGGTGACCCTGCGCGAGGCGCTGCTGCGCGAGAAGTATCGTGGCGGCCAGTCCTACTATGTCGTGCCGCGCATCAAGGACCTGGAGGACATCGAGAAGTTCCTCCGCACCCAGGTGCCCGAGGTGAAGTTCGTCGTCGGCCACGGCCAGATGGCGGCCACCCAGTTGGAAGATGTGATGACGGCCTTCTACGAGGGCCAGTACGACGTGCTTCTTGCGACCACGATCGTGGAAAGTGGGCTGGATATCCCGTCGGCCAACACCCTGATCGTCCACCGCGCCGACATGTTCGGCCTGGCCCAGCTCTATCAGATCCGGGGCCGCGTCGGCCGTTCCAAGGCCCGCGCCTACGCCTACCTGACGACGCCGGTCGAGAAGTCGCTGACCCTGTCAGCCGAGAAGCGTCTGCAGGTGCTGCAGTCGCTCGACAGCCTGGGGGCCGGCTTCCAGCTGGCCAGCCACGACCTGGATCAGCGCGGCGGCGGCAATCTCCTGGGCGACGAGCAGAGCGGCCACATCAAGGAGATCGGCGTCGAGCTCTACCAGCAGATGCTGGAAGACGCCGTCGCCGAGCTCAGGCAGCGTCAAGGCCAGGAAGCCCTGCTGGAGGATCGCGGCTGGTCGCCGCAGATCAACACCGGCGCGGCCGTGATGATCCCGGACGACTATGTGCCGGATCTGAATGTGCGCCTGTCGCTGTATCGCCGCCTGTCCGAGGCCGAGCAGGCCGCCGACCGCGAAGCCCTGGCCGCCGAGATGATCGACCGCTTCGGCCCGCTGCCGCCCGAGACCGACTCTCTGCTCAAAGTCGTGGCCATCAAGGGTCTGTGCCGCGAGGCCAATGTCGCCAAGATCGACGTCGGCCCCAAGGGCGCTGTGGCCAGCTTCCGAAACGACAGCTACGCCAACCCGCTGGGGCTGATGCAGCACGTCGCCAAGAACAGCCTGATCTGGAAGGTCCGCCCCGACCAGAAGGTCGTCATCAAGGGCGAATGGGACACGCCCGCCCAGCGTCTCGACGCGGCTGAGAAGATCCTGACGGTCCTGGCCAAACTGGCGAAGGGGTAGGGGCTTTAAATGTCCCTTCCCCATCAAGGGGAAGGGAGAAACCCTAACCCGTCAGAGCCTGGTCAATCGCCTGGGCGATCCGCTCCGGCGATTCCGCGCCGACGACCGCGACCTTGCCCGCGAAGATAGCGAACGGCACGCCGGTGACGCCGCCCTGGACGGCCATGGCGTGCTCGCGCGCCACGGCCTCCTTGTCGGCCCCTTCGGAGAGCAGTTGCAGCACCACAAGGCGCTCCATCCCTGCGGATTCGGCGATATCGCCCAGCACGATGGGATCGCCGATGTCGAGACCCTGCTCGAAATAGGCCTTGAACAGCGCTTCCACGACCTGATCCTGAACCCCTGCCGTCAGAGCCCAACGGATCAAACGGTGCGCGGCGTTGGTGTTGGGCGACAGCTCAATGGCGTTGAAGTTGAAGACAATACCGTCCTCGGCCCCGCCTTCGACCAGCGCGGTGTGGACGGCCTTCAGCTTGTCGGGGTCCTTGAACTTCTGGGCCATATAGGCCTTGCGGTCGACCCCTTGCTCGGGAAGCGTCGGATCCAACTGATAGGGACGCCAGATCAGCTGGGCCTTCAGGTCAGGACGCAGGGCGATCGCTGACTTCAGGCGGCGCCAGCCCAGATAGCACCACGGGCAGACGACATCGGCCACGACGTCGATGATCATGGCTTGCGGCTGGCTCATAGCGAACTCCCGGGGAAATACTGTCCGCTACCGGACGTGTTCCATATAGGACGCGCGACCTTGCGCCCCAAGCGCCAAGCTTCAGCTCGCTTCGCGCTTGAGCGCGGCGGCCGCCGCCCGCTCGAGGGCCTTCACCGCGCCTTCGCCCGACTGGACCTCGGCCACGCCGATATCGAATTCGCAGACAAACGGCGCACGGTCCTCGCCCGCGTCGAAGGCGGTGCAGCCGATGACGGCGGCGATCCGTTCAGCGGCGGCGCGGGCGGCGTTTTGGTTGGTGGCGGGCAGGGCCAGGGCGAACACTTCGGTCGCCAGACGCGCCGGCGTGTCCTCGACCCGCACCAGGCGCCCCACCATCGAGCCGATCTGCGGAATGGCCCGGTCGAGCCAGCCGTTCTGACGCGCCCAGACGGCTTCCGGCTTGTCGGCGATGCGCAGAACGCAGATCGACAAGGGCCGCGACCGCTCGCGGGCGGCGCTGGCCAGTCGCGCCAAGTGGGCGGCGAACAGGTCACGGGTGAAAAGGCCGGTGGCGGCGTCCATCAGGCCCGAACTCCGCGCCTTTTCCAGCGCGCCCCGGATGGCTTCGCCGCGGCGGAAGCTGCGGGCCAGCTCCATGACTCTCATCGCCGTCTCGTGCTCGGGCGTTTCCGGCGAGGCGACGTCGGAAACCCCGCGATGGAAGGCCTCCGACATGGTCACGTAGCTTTCGGCCTTCAGATACAGCAGGGCCGGGATGTGGAAGAGGCGGGTGTTGCGCCGCATGCCGGCGGCGATCGACAACGCCTCCTGCTGGCTGTCGCCCGCCCACAGCACCACCGAGTCGAACGGCCGCTCGTGCAGATAGTCAAAGGCGGTGTAGGCCGTGAAAGCGCCGACCACCTCCGCGCCGCTGGCCTGCAGTGCGTTGGACAGCGCCAGAAACTGCGGCGCGGGCTCGCCGACCGCCAGGATGCGATAGGGCGTGTCGGACGGCTCCGGCAGGTCGAGGCGGCGGCCGCGCTCGCCGAAGGTCTCGAGCCGCAGCTCGAACTCCTCCTCAGCGATGGCCGTGCGCACAAGCGTCTCCAGCCGCAGGGCCGCTTGCGAGGGATGCAGGGGCGGGGATAGTGTCAGGTCGAAAGACTGGCTCTTGAAATCCGTGTTCGGTTCACTGATGGCGATGACCGGCAGACGACGCGGGGCGACCGCCGCCTTGAGCCGCCGAGCCAGGGTCTGGGTTTCAGGACCGGCGCTGGCCAGATCGACGATCACCGCCTCAATCGGCAGATCGCCCAGCGCGGCGAGGGCGGCGTAGGGGCCCCGCGCAGTGATCGTGCGCCAGCCCAACCGATCCAGCCCTTCGGCCAGCGGTCCGACGCGAACATCATCACGCGCCACGATCAGGATCCGGGCGTCAACCGCCAAACCAACCTCCGCCCGAACACACAACACGGCGGCCCCGCGGGGACGCCAGGATTCGACGCCGCACCATAGCAGAGGGTGCGCGCCATCAAAGCCGCGCAACGCCGCAGACTGGGGGTGAATCGAAGATCATCGGCGGGGCGCCGATCCAGGCTTGCCTGACCGAACGTCAGTATCGCTCTACTCACACCAATCGGCCAGGTTTGAAGGGCTGACAGGGAGATCGCGTCATGGGCCAGGGGCCGCTTTCGGGACTGAAGATCGTTGAGTTCGCCGGCATTGGACCGGGCCCGTTCTGCGGCATGCTGCTGTCGGATCTCGGCGCGGATGTCGTGCGGATCGACCGCAAAGGCCAGGGACGCGGCTCGCCCGCCGACGTCACGGCGCGCGGCCGGCGTTCCGTGGCGCTGGACCTAAAGAACCCCGAGTCGATCGAGACCTGCCTGAAGCTGCTGGAACAGGCCGACGGCCTGATCGAGGGCTTCCGCCCCGGAGTCATGGAACGCCTGGGCCTTGGCCCCGATGTCGTGCTGGCGCGTAATCCCAAGCTCGTCTACGGCCGCATGACCGGCTGGGGCCAGACGGGTCCCTACGCAAAGGCCGCCGGCCACGACATGAACTACATCGCCATTACTGGCGCCCTGCACGC
>NCDQ01000224.1:4588-5303 GCA_002280275.1 Caulobacter vibrioides
CCGTGCCGCCGCTGAACCTGGTCGGCGATTTCGGGGGCGGGGCGCTTTATCTGGCCTTCGGCCTGCTGGCCGGGGTGATCCACGCGCGCTCGACCGGGCAGGGCCAGGTGATCGACTGCGCCATGAGCGACGGCGCAGCCTCGCTGATGGCCATGTTCTACGGCTTCAAGGCCGCCGGCATGTGGAACGAAGGACGCCGGAGCAACCTGCTCGACGGCGGCGCTCACTTCTACGACACCTATGAATGTTCGGACGGCAAGTGGATCTCGATCGGCTCGATCGAACCGCAGTTCTACCTGCTGCTGCTGGAAAAGACGGGCATCACCGATCCGCAGTTCCAGCATCAGATGAGCCGCGAGGAGTGGCCGCAGCTTCGCGAGAAGCTGGCCGCGGTGATCCAGACCAAGACCCAGGCCGAGTGGTGCGCCATCATGGACGCCACCGACGTCTGCTTTGCGCCAGTCCTGACCATGGACGAGGCCCCTAGCCACGCTCACAACGCCGCGCGCCAGACCTTTGTTGAGGTGGCCGGCGTAACCCAACCCGCGCCCGCGCCCCGCTTCTCGGCGACGCCGGGCGCTATCCAGGGCCCCCCGCCGAAGATCGGCGGACACAACGACGAGGCGCTGGCCGATTGGGGCTTCAGCCCTGCGGCGATCGACGCGCTGAAGGCGTCCGGCGCGCTCTGAAGTCGTTCAGGCGCCGTTCAGGCAGG
>NCDQ01000225.1:0-848 GCA_002280275.1 Caulobacter vibrioides
ACTTCCAGACCCGCATCTCGGCCTTCGGCACGCGTTCGGAAGGTTTCGTTGCTGAACTGATGAACGCCATCTCGCGCCAGCTCGACAAGGGGGCGTAACACCTATGGCCGCCAAGCTTTCAGGCGGTGGGGGCGACAGGTTCAACGTCGAACAGAACAGCGAGATCAACGTTACGCCCTTCGTGGACGTTATGCTGGTGCTCCTGATCATCTTCATGGTGGCGGCTCCGCTGGCCTCCGTGTCGGTCGAAGTGAACCTGCCGCCGGCGGTGGCGAAGACATCGCCGCCACCATCCAAGCCGGTTTACGTCTCGATCAAGCAGTCGGGACAGCTCTACCTTGGTGACAACGAGACCAGCATCGATGAGCTGGGCTACGACATCACCAAGAGCATGGGCCGTCGCGATCCGAGCAAGGAGCGCATTTTCATCCGGGCCGACGAAAAGGTTCGCTATGGGGCTTTCATGGAGGTGATGAACACTCTCCAGGATAACGGCTTCTACAGCGTGGCTCTCGTCGGGCGGGATGATAGTCAGTAGGGGGTGATGCATGGCTGATCAAAATACGCCCGAGCATCGCCGCTACGATCCGCTCACTTCGGATGGTCCGCGTCGCAAGAAGGGCTTCGGTCCTTTCGGCGTCGCACTGACTGTGGTGGTTGGTCTGCACGCGCTTCTCTTCGCGTATCTCGCGAAGCAAAAGTTCGAAGCGGTGTTCCAGGAGTACTCGGACGACGCGACGGTTGTGGAGCTGCCTCCGCCGCCGCCGCCGCCTCCGCCGCCTCCGCCGCCGCCGCCGCCGACCAATGAACCTCCGCCGCCTCCGGCCGTGGTTCAGCCGCGTCCCCCG
>NCDQ01000225.1:877-5444 GCA_002280275.1 Caulobacter vibrioides
CGCCGCCTCTGCCGATCCCTCCCGTTGAAAAGCGGGTGGAACAAACGGCTCCGCCGGTGATCTCGCCCACGCCTCCGGTTCCTTCGAACCCGCCGGCGCGCGCTTCGGTCATCACGCGTCCGGACTGGGCCCGCAAGCCCTCGGGCGATGACATGGCCCGGTACTATCCGGACCGTGCTCAGCGGATGGAAGTCAGCGGTCGCGCGACGATCTCGTGCACCGTGACGGCCAAGGGCACTCTGGAAGGCTGCTCGGTGGTTTCCGAATCGCCGGCTGACATGGGCTTCGGCGATGCGGCTATCCGCTTGTCGCGCCTGTTCCGGATGAAGCCCAAGACCCTCGACGGCGCGCCCGTCGACGGTGGCCAGGTGACCGTCCCGCTGGTGTTCCAAGTCCCGCAATAGGACCTGGATCCAGGCGATACCTAGGAAGCGCCCCGGAGTTTCGACTCCGGGGCGTTTTCCGTTCAAAACATCGGGATCGGTGCTTGATCCCGGCGGACGATCCCACTAAAGACAACGCCTCGCGATGAGCCGGCTTAGCTCAGTTGGTTAGAGCGCTAGATTGTGGATCTAGAGGTCCTCGGTTCGAGCCCGAGAGCTGGTACCATCGCAAGTCCTTGAAAAGCCCGGCTTTGCCGGGCTTTTTTCGTATCCGGCCTTTGCGCGGACGCGACGTTCGACCGCTCTTCCGGATCATGCGGTCGCCGCCGGGATGCACGAAAGTCGTGCGCCGCGCCGATCCCTGAACACGCGGGGAGGGGGCGCGGGATCAGCCCTTCACGTTGGAACGCGCGGCGCTGATCCGATGACTACAGGCTACGATCAGATCAAGCCGGCAAGGCCGCCCGCCAGCCGCAGATCCTGCACGAAGGACCGGTAAGCTGCAGCCTTGGCCGACGGGTCCGCAAGCCGAAGGATATAGGACGGATGGAACGTCACCAGCCCTTGGCCCCCATCGGGCAAGGGCAGAGGTCGTCCTCTCGTCTCGCCGATCGGGGCCGCCCGTCCGGTCACACCGAGCGCGGCGGTCGCGCCCAGCATCACGATCACGCGGGGTCGAACTAGACGACGCTCGGCGTCCAGCCACCAGCGGCAAGCGCTGACCTCGCCCTGTGACGGGGTCTTGTGCAGCCGCACCTTGCCCCTTGGTTCATGCTTGAAGTGTTTGACGGCGTTGGTGACGTAGGCCCGCTCGCGTGGCACGCCGGCCTCCGCGAGCGCGCGATCGAACAGCCGCCCGGCCGGACCCACGAAGGGGCGGCCCGCGAGGTCTTCTTGGTCGCCGGGCTGTTCGCCGACAAACATCAGGGGCGCGTTCGGAGGCCCTTCGCCCGGGACACACTGGGTCGCGTCCCGCCACAGATCGCAGCGCCGACATACGCTGGCGCCCGCCAGGACGGCCTCCAGGCTGGTCGGGGCGCCGGCGCCGAAGGATGCGTCCCGGGCATGGCGCTGAGCCGCCTTGAGCACGCGTTCGGAGGGCGGGCGGGCTGGCGTCGCGACCATGGCGGCGGCGCGGTCCTGGGCGGCTTCGATCAGGCCCGGAATGAGCGCCGCCTCGGGAAGGTTACGCCAATACCGCTTGGGCATTTCCTGACGCATCTGGCGGGGATTGAGACGGGCGGGATTGAAGATCGAGGCGTAGTAAGTCCGCCAGAGCTCCTCCTGGCCGTCCTCGGACGGCGCGTCGGCCGGATCGGCGCCTTCGGAGACCATCAAGCGGTCGCCGTCCCACGCCACGCAGACGTCTGGCGTCAGGATCGTCCAATCCATGTTCGAGAAGCGCCGGGCGAAGAAGGGAGCCGTGGCCTCGGTCACCCGGTGTGCGGGCTCGAACCAGGCCGCGTAGGTCTCCCTCTGCGCGCCCTCCACTAGGCGAAACCGGACAAAGGCCTTCATCTTATGGGCGGCGCGGCTGACGGCCTTGGCCATGTCGCGCGCCCGCGACATGTCCGCATCGGCCGGATTGTCGATCAGGCGGGGTTCGCGTTCCAATCGCCAGAGGATCCGGTAGAGCAGGGCGAAGCGGTCGGGTGATCGGTTCAGCACCACCTGTTGGGCCAGGGTCACAAAGGCGGCCGGTACGGCGAAGGTCCCAGTGGTCTCTGCGATAGGCTCGCCGTGATCAAAAAGGTCTCTCTCCACGGTCCAGACGAGCGCCTCAGGGGGTGTCCCTTCGGCCCGCAGGGCCCGCGCAGCCTTTCGCCAGCCGTCGAAGTCGACTTCGGAGCCCAGGCGAATGACGCGCATCAGAACAGGCTCAGCTGCACGGGAGCGGTCAGGACGACCTTTAGGTCCTCCTGATCGGTCAACGCGCCTGGACGCCAGTCCGCCGTCACCACGAAGGGCTTGGCGCGCTTCAGAACCGCGCCAACCCGCTTCAGGTCATCGAGCGTGAGCCGGCTGATCCGCCGCGCCGCCAGGACCCGCGCGACGGCCTTCGCGCCCAGGCCAGGGACGCGCAGAAGCGTTTCCTTGTCAGCGGTCTGCACGTCGATGGGAAACCGATCCCTATGTCGCAGCGCCCACCCGGTCTTCGGGTCGACAGATAGGTCCAGGTCATCACCCTGTTCGACGATCTCAGGCTGCGCAAAGCCATAGAAGCGCATCAGCCAGTCGGCCTGGTAGAGACGATGCTCCCGCAGAAGCGGGGGGCGCACCAACGGAAGCCGATGGCTGGCGTCCGGGATGGGGCTGAAGGCGGAATAGTAGACGCGGCTGAGGCGATAGGCCCCGTACAGATTGGCGCTACGGGCCAGGATATCGCCGTCTTTGGCCTCGTCGGCGCCAACGATCAACTGGGTGGATTGGCTGCGGGCGAAGGCGCGCCGCCCCGATCGACGCGCAGGCTCGGCGTAGTCGTCGATCGCCAGGCGCATGCGTCCCATCGCCCGCTTGATGTCGGTGGCGTCCTTCTCAGGCGCCAGCGACTTCAAGCTGTCGTCGCGGGGCAACTCGATATTGATCGAGACTCTGTCAGCGTAGAGGCCGGCCTCGGCCGCCAACTCGGGCGAGGCTTCGGGGATGAGTTTCAGGTGAATGTAGCCGCGGAAGTCGTGGTCGAGGCGCAGCGACTTGGCCACCCGAACCATCTCCTCCATCGTGTAGTCGCCTGAGCGGATGACGCCGGACGACAGAAACAGGCCCTCGATGTAGTTGCGCTTGTAAAAGTTCAGGGTGAGGTCAACGACCTCCTTCACCGTGAACCGCGCCCGAGGCGTATTCGACGACACGCGATTGATGCAGTAGGCGCAGTCGTAGATGCAGAAGTTGGTCAGCAGGATCTTGAGCAGGCTGATGCAACGCCCGTCCGGCGCATAGGCGTGGCAGATACCCATGCCTTCGGTCGAGCCGACGCCCTTGCCGTCGAGCGAGTTGCGCTTCGCCGCCCCTGACGACGCGCAGGAGGCGTCATACTTGGCGGCGTCGGAAAGAATGGCGAGCTTGCGCCGGAGATCGAGAACGGCCATGCGCACATGGTATCGTTCTCTCTTTGTTCTTAAAAGCCTAAGGGTGCAACGTTTGCGCTAGGCTGAACGTCGCACCCCGAAGCTGTAGCAAGAGGCAGGCGCCCGAGGCGCCGGCTCCTCACCCAAAAGGCTTAGCCGTTGACGGCGTCCTTCAGTTGCTTGGCCGGCGTGAAGGCGACCTTCTTGCTGGCGGCGATCTCGATGGTCGCGCCCGTGGCCGGGTTGCGGCCGGTGCGGGCCGGCTTGGCCTGAACCTTGAACTTGCCGAAGCCCGGGATCGAGACTTCGTCGCCCTTCACGGCGGCGTCGGAGATCGACTTGAAGACGCCGTCGATGATGGCCTTGGCCTGGGTCTTCGTCAGTTTTTCGTCGGCGGCGACAGCGGCGTCGACCAGATCGGAAACGTTCATCTTCTCAAGCTCATTCCTGTGAATCAGGGAAAACCGAGCCTGACGACGCCGATCGCGTTTGTCACCCGTTAGGAAAGGTTAAAACGTCGATTCACGGGGACAAAACGTCCATGGCGCGGCGTTTTTTAAGGTCAAGGCGCCTTTGGAGCGCTCTTGAGAAGTCTGAACGGCCTGTTGCAGCGCAAAAACGGGGGACGGTTCGGCGCCGTCGGCCGCTCGATTCTCGCAGCGCGCAAAGCAAAAGACCCCGCGGTGCGCGGGGTCTGAAGACGTCGTTCCGGCGGGAAGTGCGAGGATGGGGCCCTACGGCGCTTCGTCGTCCACCATGGCGCGGACCAGATCGACGACCCGGCGACGGAGACGACGGTCGGCCAGGCGCGGGAACAGACTGGCCAGCTCGAGGCCTTCGGGCGTCGAGACGAACTCGGTCATGCGCTGGGCGAATCCATCGTCGACACCGCCGTCGGTCTCGTTGAGACCTTCGAAGAAGTACGACACAGGGGCCTGAAGCAGTTTCGCGGCGTCATAGAGCTTGCTGGCGCTGATCCGGTTGGCGCCGCGCTCGTACTTCTGGATCTGCTGAAAGGTGATGCCAAGGGCGTCGGCGACTTGGGTCTGGCTCAGACCCATCATCTTGCGACGAATTCTCAGCCGGGCCCCCACATAAAGATCAACAGGATGGGCC
>NCDQ01000716.1 GCA_002280275.1 Caulobacter vibrioides
GGAAATAGTCGGGGTGCATGGTGAGCACCGATTTTTCGTTGATGATCCCCTCGTAGACCCAGTTCGAGAGCACGATCTTTAGCGCGATCGGCTTCTCCGTGATGGGATCGACCTCAACGCTCCACTCGTCGAGCCAGCTGAACCGGCTGTCCCGCCCGCGCTTGGCGCGGATCGAGGTGAAGATGGTCGTGGTGGCCAATCGATCCAGCGCCGCCTTGAGCTCGACGTAGCCCTTGCCGCCAGTGTCGCGCTGGATGGACCTCAAGAGGTCGTAGGCGGTCGTCTTCAGTTCGCGCGGGATATCGTTGCGCCCCTCGGCCCTGAACCGGTTCAGGGCGCTGGCGGCCCAGATCAGGATATCGCCGTCCCAGATCGTCGCCATGCCGTAGGCGGGGACGGCCTCGACCTTCACGCGAACCTCGCCATCCGCGCTCTGGTACTCGATTGGCTTGAGGCGCTTTCGCTTCTGCAGGCTGAAAAACGGCCGCTCCATCGTCTCTCGCTGGTCCTTCAGCGGCAGGTCCCGCATCAGCGGGATGAAGAGGTCGAACTGGGCGCGGGGCTTGGGAGCGGTCATGTCCCCTCCCCTGCCCTGGTAACCCACGCGCACCGCAGGCCGCCGTCAACAACCGCTGCGGGCGCACGGACCATCAGGAACGGCCGCCGGTGTTCGCAGGGCCCTGGGCGGCCTCCAGAGCGTCCATGGCCTGCTCGAGGACCTCCCAGGCCGGCCGGCCATTGGCGCCGGCGACCAGCTGCCGCCAGCGCAGCACCACGGGGACAGGGGCCAACAGGTTCAGTTGGGCCCGCTGGGTCTCTGGGTAGCGGTCTTTGATGCCCAGTAGGTCGTTGATGATTTCTGCAGCATCGAGTGTGATGATGCCGGCTTTGCCCATGCGCGTCACCTCGCTGCGCGAGCCGTAGCCCATCGACGACAGCATCCGGTCGACACGCATGGTCTGGATCCTAGCCATCCGCTGTCGTTCCTAACTTTGTCGGAGAAT
>NCDQ01000717.1 GCA_002280275.1 Caulobacter vibrioides
AGCGCGAGGACCCCCGCATGCCCGAGAGCCCATTCGCCATCCCTTCCGGCGCCAAGCCCCCCTTCAAATCGCCCTTCCAGAGCAAGGGCAAGCAAGCGGTCGCCATCAGCGTCGGCGTCATGCTGCTGCTGCTGAGCTCCTGCGTCGTCGCCACCCAGAGCTCGACGGTCGAGCCGGGCAATGTCGGCGTCAAGATCCGCACCCTGGGCGCATCGGCCGGCGTCGATCCCGAACCCCTGCCCGCCCGCTGGTACCTGCGCGGCGTCGGCGAGCGGATCATCCAGTATCCGGTGATCCAGCGCACCTACGGCTATACCCGCGAAGCCGATGAGCGCGGCAACGAGAACGAGGAAATCACCTTCTCGGACAATACCGGCCTGCCGATGACGGCCGACATCTCGGTGACGCTGCAGGTCAATCCGGCCTCGGCCCCGAACCTTTATCAGACCTATCGCCTGTCGTTCGACCAGTTGCTGGACGGCCCGATCCGCAACGACGTTCGCTCGGCCGTCGCGGCCGAGGCCGAGAAGGTCGGGGTGGAAACGCTCTATAGCGGCGGCCGTCAGATGGTGATCCAGAAGGCCTACGCCCGCGTCGCCGGCAAATGGTCGCGTCACGGCGTCAATATCAGCCAGCTCGACTGGATCGGCTCGATCCGCTACCCGCAGGCGATCATCCAGCAGATGCAGGCCAAGACCCAGCTGGAGCAGGAAGCCCTGGCGGCCAAGGCGCTCGAAGCCAAGGAAACCGCCCTGGCCAACGCCGCCGTCGCCAAGGCGCGCGGTGAAGCCGAGGCCATCCGCATCAAGGGCGAGGCCCTGCGCGCAAACCCGCAGGTCCTGCAGCAGCTGGCCATCGAAAAGTGGAACGGCGAGATGCCCAAGGTGACCAGCGGCGGTACGCCGTTCGTCAAGATCGACTAAACGGACGGCGGCGCGCCGGATGCTGACAGCGCATCTGAGCGGTGCAGACGCCGACACCGCGTGCGTGCGGCAGCATGTTC
>NCDQ01000718.1 GCA_002280275.1 Caulobacter vibrioides
AGAACTGGCCCTCTTCGTCACAGAGCGACTGCGAGAGGCTTGGTCGCCAGAACAGATCGCGGGCCATCTCAAAGCGACTAGCCAACTCCAAGCCTATGCCTGCCACGAGACCATCTATCGCTACGTTTATGGCCCAGATGGCCGAGCTGCAGAGCTCTACAAGCTGCTGCCCAGGATGCGTCGGCGCCGGCGCGCGCGCTATGCCCGACGGCCGCGCGGCCTGCATATCCCGGTTCAGAACACCATCGCACAGCGCCCTGCCCACATCGGCGAGCGCCAGGGCTACGGCCATTGGGAGTGCGATCTCATCGCCTTCCGCAAGGAATACGGGCGTCACAACATCACGACGTTGGTCGAGCGGCGAAGCCGATATCTGATCATGATCAAGAACCCGAGCCGCAGCTCGACGGGCATCATGGCCGGCCTGGCCGAGCGTCTGGAGCCGTTTCCTCCGCCAATGCGGCAATCGATCACCTTTGACCGCGGCACGGAGTTCGCCTTTTTTGCGACTCTGAAGCGCTCGCTGGAGATCGAGAGTTACTTCTGCAAGCCGCAGGCGCCATGGCAAAAGGGCACGGTCGAGAACACCAATGGCCGCCTGCGTCGTTTCTTGCCCAGCGACACGGACATTGCGTTGATCCCGCCAGAGAAGCTGCTGGAGCTGACCACGCGTCTCAATCGGATCCCCCGCAAGTGTCTCGGCTATCGCACGCCGGAGGATGTGCTTGCCGAGCAGATCGCGGCGACGGCTGGGACACGGGCGACGAACGGGCTCTGCGCTACGTGATGGCTCCGCGCCCGCCCGTCGTCCGACTGCCAATGCCTGAAACCCTGACGTGACAGGAGGTCCCCTCCCCGTCATCCTGCCCAGGCTCTCCGTCGCACTTCAGTTAGAACCCACATGTTTTGTATGGATATTAGGGCGCCTTAACTGACTGAATGCCAAGGCCCTCTCTCACTGCACGGCTGGCGCTACTGCAACCGTACCGGCCAGGCCGGAC
>NCDQ01000005.1 GCA_002280275.1 Caulobacter vibrioides
CCCGATCAGGTCAAACTTCAACTTTCCGGCTTCGGTGTGGAACGCCACACGCACAGCCTGAGTATCGGTCGAGTCGTAGGCGTCGCCCCCTGCGGCGTCCTTTACGTAGCCATCGGCCTGACGGGTGCGGGCCGCAATACGCAGAGCCGAGCTTTCACCGATCGTGAAATTGACCATCGCCTCGCCGACGCGGTAGCCGCGCGTGCCGGCCTCCGCCTTCAACGCCCAGTCAAAGCCACCAGGATTGGCCTTGTTCTGAACCAGGTTCACCGCGCCGATCAGAGCGCCGCGACCGAAAAGCGTCGACTGCGGGCCTTTGGCGATCTCGACCCGTTCCATGTCGAACAGCTCGACATACGAGCCACGCGACCGCGAGATCGGCACGCCGTCCTGATAGATCGAGACACGCGTCTCGTCGGTGGCCGAACCGGAGTCTGAGGTGATGCCGCGCATCACGAAGCCGGAGTTGTTGTTCGACTGGTTCTGGACCAGGAAGCCGGGCGTGAAGGCCGATAGCTCGTCGAAGGCCTTGACCCCGATCGCCTCGAGGAACTTGCCCGAATAGGCGGTGACGGCGATCGGCACCTCGACCGGATCCTGAGCGCGCTTCTGAGCGGTGACGACCAGCTCACCGAGCAGAGCGGGGTCGTTGTTGCTGGTCGGTGCGCTCTCCTGACCGGCGGCCAAGGCCGGGGCGGCGATGAGCAGGCTCAGAGCGCTGGCGGTCAACAGCGTGGTGGTGCGGAAGGCGCGCATGGACTATCCCCAAAAACGAAACTCGACCACGCACCTAGGCGCCCTGCATGTCGGCGGCGCGACGGGCAGATGACGGAGCTATGAAACCCCCGTGAACGGCGCGGACGACCTTGCGGACGACGACCTGCTCGACGATGTCCCTCCGGACCCCGCGACCGACGATGAGCGCCTCAGCGCTGAGCTCCCGGCGAGCTTGGCCGGCCAGCGCCTTGATAAGGTGTTGGCGCCGCTCTTTCCTGACCTGTCCCGCGCCCGCCTCCAGGCCCTGATCAGCGAGGGCCGGCTGACGCTCGACGGCGAGACGGTGTCGGACGCCTCGCGCAAGGCCAGGGCCGGAACCTATCGCCTGGCCGTCCCGCCGCCCGCCCCCGCAGACCCGGAACCCGAGGCCATCCCCCTGTCGATCCTCTATGAGGACGCCCATCTCATTGTCGTGGACAAGGCCGCCGGCATGGCCGCGCACCCGGCTCCAGGGACTTACAGCGGCACCCTGGTCAACGCCCTGCTGCATCACTGCGGCGACAGCCTCTCGGGCGTCGGCGGGATCGCGCGGCCTGGCATCGTTCATCGCCTCGACAAGGACACCTCGGGCGTCATGGTGGCGGCCAAGAGCGACGCTGCGCACCGCGGCCTGTCGGCCCTGTTCGCCACCCACGACATTGATCGTCTCTATATCGCCCTCACCCGCGGCGCGCCGGCGCCGCCGACCGGCACGATCCGCACCCAGCTCGGCCGCTCGCCGGGAGACCGAAAGAAGATGGCGGTGCTGCGATCGGGCGGCCGCGAGGCGATCACCCACTACCAGGTCGAGGCCGTCTTCGGCCCAAAGGATCGCCCCCTGGCCGCGCGCGTGGCGTGTCGGCTGGAGACCGGACGCACGCACCAGATCCGCGTCCATATGGCCAGCAAGGGTTCGCCCTGTCTTGGAGACCCCGTCTATGGCGCGGGCCAGCCCTCGGCCGCCGTCCGGGACCAGATCGAGGCGGCGGGCCTTCGCCGCCAGGCCCTGCACGCGGCCGTGCTGGGCTTTGTTCATCCGATCACCGGCGAGGCGCTGAGGTTCGAGACCCCGACGCCCCCCGACATGACGGCTCTGGAGGCCGCGCTGGCGGCGCTCTGAGGCGAGCAGCGCCCAAGCTTGCGCCCGCGCAACAAAAGCGCCCTAATTGCGCTGGCTTGGCGCCGCAGGGTTCAGCCTCGTCAACCTGGAGCGTCCCCATGCGGCCTTATCTTGCGACCCTCGCTTTCGCCGCAGCCCTGGCAGGCTCGGCCCAGGCCGCGACCACCTTGCCCGGCGACGACGAGGTCATCGCCACCGCGCACGCCAAGACATCGGCCAAGGCGCTCACCGCCGTCGCCGCCGATGCGCCGACCCCGGTCTCGACGACGCCGTCGCGGCCGCTAACGACCCAGGAGCAGATCGCCGCGTTCATCGCCGCCAACGCCCAGACCGAGGACGCGCCGCGGGGCGTGTTGCCGGCCGAGCGCGACGAGGAGGGCAAGCGGAAGATCCATGGCTCCATGGGCGTCTCGGTGGGCACGGGCGGCTACCGCAGCGCCTACGCCACGGCGCTGATCCCCGTCGGCGAAAGCACCACCATCGGCGTCGCTGTTTCGAAGACGGACTTCGGCAAGCGAGGCGGTTGGTACGGTGACCCTGCCTACGGCGCCTATGGTCCCGGCTATGGTTATGGGTATAGCTACGGGCCAGGCTTGGGCCGCTTCCGGGGCGGCGAACGGCAATCCATCGCCCTGTCGGTGGCGACCGGCGGGACAAACAGCGCCGCGGACGTCCCCGACGGATGCGCGCCGGGCTTCCGGAGCGGCGGCCGCTATGTCGAGCCCCTATGGGTCGAGAGCATGCGTGACGGGGCTCAACCCTGCGCCATCGCGACGCCGCCTCGCTAGCCGCAAGAAAACTGTTTTTCCGGCCACGCTGTTCGCTCATGTTTAACGGCTTGCGCGCCAATGTGCGCGCCTCGGGCGTCTGAGGCTTGTTAATGCAGCCGGAAATCACACCTTATCACCATCCCGCCACGGGGGCGGTGAGTTACCTGGTCGTCGATCCGGCCACTTTCCTTTGCGCCATTGTCGATCCCGTTCTGGATTTCGATCCGGTCACCGAGGCGATCGACACCCGCTTTGTCGACGCCATCATCGCCGACATCCGCGCCAAGGATCTTGGCCCGACCTGGATCCTCGAAACCGGCCTGCATGTGGGCCACCTGTCGGCCGCTGGGCATCTCAAGTACGAGACCGGCGCTTCGGTGTGCATCGGCGCCCGTGTCGTCGAAAGCCTGAAGCGCCTGGCGCCCAAGTTCGGCGAGACCATGGTCGACGTGGACGGCTGGGACTTCGATAAGCTGGCCCAGGACGGCGACACCTTTCCCATGGGCGGGCTTGAGATCACGCCGATCGCCATGACCGGCCGCCTGCCCGGCGCCGTCGCCTATAAGATGGCCGACATGGTCTTCACGGGCGATCTGGTCCTGGCGCCCTCCGAAGGCGCCGGCCGTTGCGATATTCCCGGAGGAGACGCCGGCAAGACGTGGGACGACGCTCAGAAGATCCTGGCCCTGCCACCCGAAACCCGCGTGTTTCCGGGTGTCTGCGCCACGGCGCCGCCCGAATCGACGGTCGCCGAGCAAAAGGCGTCGAACATCCAACTGAACGACACTGTCGACCGACTGGACTTCATCGCTCTGCGCACGGCCGCCGACGCCTTCCTGCCCGATCCGGTATTCGCCGCGGCGGCGCTGCGGGTCGCTATCCGCTCGGGTCGTCCGCCGTCCGAACCCGAGTCCGGCCCCCGCTTCCCCGCGGTTGATCTGGGCAAGCTCTAGCCAGCGAGAGGGGCGCGCGCGAAGCGCCCCCGCCCCTGCGAGCGTCGCCCTGCGCCGAGGGGCTTTTGCGCTGCACGCGGATGATCCACGGCCGCGACGCCTCGCCGCGAAAAAGCTGCGAAAGAAAGCTCGCCAGGGGCTTGCGTCGCGCGGGCGACGCCGCTAGGTATCGCGCCCTCGACCTCGGGCGGCGATTATCGGCCTCCCGGACGGCGCCTGGAGAGGTGGCAGAGTGGTCGAATGCGCCGCACTCGAAATGCGGTTTACGTGAAAGCGTAACGTGGGTTCGAATCCCACCCTCTCCGCCAGCCCCCCATCCTAATCAATCCGACCACGTCCGAAGACGTCCCGTAAATCCCCGCCACATAAGGGGAAATCGCGAAATCGTGTTTCGACACGTCCAGCGTGATCCATCACGTTCCACGTCTTGGTTGTGGAACGATTTGTGGGACGAAATGGCCCAGCTTCGGGACCGCCTCACGGCGCTGCAGGTGAAACGAGCCACGCGGCCTGGCATGTACGCTGACGGCGGCGGCCTGAACCTCTACGTCCAGGCCGGCGGCGCCAAATCGTGGGTCTACCGCTACATGCTCGGTGGCCGCGCCCGGGAGATGGGCCTTGGTCCAACCCATACGATCAGCCTTTCCGAGGCGCGTGAAATGGCCCGCGAGGCGCGGCGCCTGAAGTACGACGGCATCGATCCGATCGATCACCGCCGAGCGGCTCGCGCGCGCTCGACGCTGGAAGCCGCCGCGGACTTCACCTTCAAACAGGCCGCCTCCGCCTACATCCGCGCCAACAAGGCCGGCTGGCGCAACGACAAGCATGCCCTGCAATGGCAGAGCACTTTGACGACCTATGCTGATCCGATCGTTGGAGATCGCGGCGTCTGCGAAATCGACACCGGCCTGGTGCTCGCCGTGCTCGAGCCGATCTGGTCCTCCAAGCCGGAAACCGCCAGCCGCGTGCGAGGCCGCGTTGAGGCGGTTCTCGATTGGGCCAGCGCCAGGGGACTGCGGACGGGAGAAAACCCAGCCCGCTGGAAAGGACACCTGGAAAAGCTGCTTCCGGCCAAGTCGCGGGTCCACAAGGTCGAACATCACGCCGCCCTCCCCTACGCGGAACTCGGCGCGTTTATGACCAAGCTGAGGGCGCAGCCCGGCGCAGCGGCTCGAGCGCTGGAGTTCACGATCCTGACCGCCGCGCGTACCGGTGAGGTCATCGGCGCCGAGTGGAGCGAGATCGATCTGGTCGGCAACGTCTGGATCGTCCCTGCCGACCGGATGAAGGGCCGCAAAGAGCATCGCGTGCCACTGACCGCCCCCATGCTCGAGATCCTCAAAGCGCGGCAGGCCGAGTACGCGACTGTCGTGCGCAGGGTTCTTGAATCCAAAGGCCGACCCGTCCCCGATGAGATCGATCCAGTTGGTCCGATCTTCTGGGGCAGGCTGTTTGGCAAGAAGCTGAGCAACATGGCGATGCTGGCGGTGCTCAAGCGGATGAAGCGCGGCGATCTCACCGCCCACGGCTTTCGCAGCACCTTCCGCGACTGGGCCGCCGAAACCACCGAGCATCGCAGCGAGATCGTTGAGATGGCGCTCGCCCATACGATCGACAACAAGGTTGAGGCCGCCTACCGGCGCGGTGATCTGCTCGAGAAGCGCAGACGGCTCATGGACGATTGGGCGATCGCGACCGGGCTCGCAAAGGCGGCTGATACGCCAGTTCAAGCCGGTGAAGATAGGCTTCCAGCTCCGTCTTCCTGATCAACGTCCTTGCGCCATCCTTGAGGATCTTGATCTCCCCGGCGCCGATCAGTTCGTAGAGCCGGCTTCGGCTGATGGCGACCGCTTGGGCGGCCTCGCGGACGCTGTAGGCGAGCTTGTCGATAGGCGGCGTTCTCGAAGACCGCCGGACTTCGGCGTCAAGGTCGTGCATGGCTGAACGCGGTTCATGCGTCATAGTCTTCACCTCGGGAACAGCAGCGCGATGGCGCAAGCAGGTAGCGCTCTGGTGAGTTCTCGTGCGCCGCCCGATCTGCGCCTCTTCAGGAATGGGCGAAGGCGGCGCCTCCACTGAACGGGCTCGACCGATCAGCAACCGGCTCCTGGTCGCTGGCCGCCCCCTCGCGATCTGACGCAGCGCTCTGCTCGCCACGTCGCCGCGGCGTTTGCCGCTGCCATACGAGGATCGCCTTCTCACCGGCCTCATCTGGAAAGAGCGCCGCGTCGAGGACCGTTGGAAGGAGCGGATCATCCAGGAGGACCCGGAACATCGGGCGTGGCGGATCGGTGTGCCGGCCCCGCTCCCACGCGTCTCCGATGTGCGAATGTCCAACCATCACGCGGAAGGTCGGCGCATTGGGATGGCTCCGGTCGTCGTTCGGCGCGAACCTCAGCGAGACGTTCAGGCAAAGCGTCCGGACCTGCCCTTCCCAGCCACCTGAGCGGCTCGGGCGAAAATGACCGATGATCGACATCAGACGCCCGCCTTGGTCTTGCTGGCCAGCAGCGCCTTTTGAAATTCGCGATCGGCTTCGAGGAACTTTGCGAGAATGTAGGGCGCGATCTCCGCCGCCGAGACCTCCTCGCCGTAGCGAGCCGCATGCAAGGTCGCGTAGAGGCGCAGCTGATCGTCGAGATCGGGCCACAGATCTAAGGTGAGCTTGGCCCGGGTTCGGTTGGGCAGTTTGCCAAGTTTGAGATCAGGCATGGCGTTGCTCCTTAAGACGCTCGCCAGGGACGAAGGATCAGGTCTTTGTGGACGACCACCCGCAGCGGCCAACCGGGCCGAATGCGGATCGTGGGCTGCACGTCGAGCTCCTTGCTGACGATCTGTTGGCCCGCCTGGGAGGCGCTCTGCTGGGTCGATTGACGGATGGCCCGCACGATATCGCTCTCGTCATCGCCAAGGCTAAGTTCGGTCCCGACGCCAAGGATGGTCGAGAGCGCGACACCCTTCAGCAGACGAAAGGCGTGAAAATCGACCTTGTCGGCGACACCGGCGTAGCCCGCCGCATCGGTGGCCGGCAGGTTGTCGAGCTGGATGGACGACCCATCCGGCAGGATGATCCGCTGCCAGACCAGCAGCGCCCGGCTCTGACCATAGGCGACCACGCTGTCATAGCGACCGATCAGGCGCGCGCCCTGCGGGATCAGGAGAAACCGGCCTGACACGCTATCGAAAACGTTCTCGGTCACCTGGGCCGTGACGAGACCGGGTAATTCGGAATTGAGCCCCGTGATCAGGCTGGCGGCGATCACGCTTCCGGCCATCACCAGGTAGGGGGAGCGCGGCGTCTCCAGCTGATGGACGTTGTAGACATCGCCGCTGTGAGATCGTTCCAGGAAGGCGGCCTTGCGCTCCTGTCCATTGGGATCGGGTGACGCGGTCGCCGTCACGGACGGCGGCGACATGATCGGCGTCATTATGCTCTGGTCACCGACCGTCGGAAGAGCGGGCGTACGCGCCGCCATCTGGACCATAACCCCCGCTTCGCGGGCTTGGCTGGCTTGGCTCTGCAGCCGCTGACGCTCAGCCAAAGCCGCCTGCTGTTCGGGAGTCAGACGAGGCGGCGTTTCCGAAGCTTCGGCGCCGACCGCCAGACCGTCCCGACGCTGCTGGTCGATGACAGCGCGCCCCAGATCCCCGGGCAACGGCGGGCCAAGCTTGGGGACCGCGCCCGCCTGACCATAATCACTTGGCAGGCGCGAGACCGCCTCAGCGGGGGCGCCGCGATCGGCCACCGGCTCGGCCGACGGCTTGGCGATGTGCAAGATCTTCGGGCTGAGGGCGAACCAGACCAAGGCGGATAGGCCCGCAGCTCCTACGCCCGCCGCACCAATCAGCAACCCACGCCTGAACCTCACGGCCCGTGGCGGACGCGCGCGCAGGGTCAGCGCCTCGGCCGGCGTTTTGTCCGACGCTGGTTCCTGCCCCGCGCTCGGAGGCTGCTCGGCTTCGCCGCTCATCGCGTGGCCTCCCGCGCCTTCGCGTCGGTGCGGCTGATCCGCACGACCTGCTGGGGCGCCTCGCCCATGCGAAGCTCGGCGGCGGCGAACAGGCGATCGACGATGTAGCGGTTGCCGCGAACGCGATAGTTGACCAGCTGGTGGTCGCCCAAGGGGCCGACCACGAACAGCGGCGGGGCCTCGCCCTGATCGAGGCGTTCGGGAAATTCGATATAGACCTTCGCCCCGTCATCCCAGGCGCGAACCGGACGCCAGGGCGGTGCGTCGCCCAAGATCGCGTAGCGGAAATTCAGGGCCTCAACGGCGATCCCGGCGGCCAGGGGTTCGGCGGCTGCGGCCAGCGCGTTCTGCTTGCGCAGGGCCACAAGACGATCTTGCGGATAGACCCATGAGATCGCGGCCATAGCGGTCGCCTCAGTGCTTTCCAGCGTCAGGTGATAAGCGCGTCGGTCCGTCGTGATCAGCATGTTGGTGGTGAGGCCCGCAGCGAACGGCTTGATCAGGATGTGCGCCCGCTTGGCCTCGCCCGCGCCGCTGGTGGTGTCGCCGACGACCCAGCGCACCGTGTCGCCGGCCGACACCGCGATCAGTTGCTCGCCAGGTTCCAGGGCGATGTCGCTCACGCGTTCCGGGGCGGCGTACAGCCGATAGAGCGCCCCCTCGGTCCAAGGATAAACCTGCACAGCATTGAGATAGCCGGCGGCGCTCGGCTCCCGGGTCGCCGCGCGATTGGCCGCGTCCACGCGGGCGCGCGGCGGCCCAATCTCGGGGCGCGTCGTCGGCGGGGGCAGCAACTGCCCCGGCAACGGCAGCGGCTTGGGGATCTCGACGATTTCCACCGCCTTCGGCGGCTCAACGGCGATCTGCGCCGGCGTGAAGTCAGCCGCGTCGTAGGTGATCACTGGAGGCGGCGTCTTGCCCGACGCGCAGGCCGCGAGGGCGGTGGCGCACGTAAGCAGGATAGGAACACGAACAGTCATGGCTGAAGATCTCCTTGCAGTGGCGCGGCAGGCGTTGCGACGCCTGCGGCCGGCGGCGGAAGAGCGGAAGGCGGCGCGACGGGCCGGGTGTCGGCCTCCTGGGCCCAGTCGACGGCGTCGACGAAAAGGCCCAGGGGATTGCGGTTGAGCTCGGCCTTGGTCTTGGGCTTCTGGCGGATGAGGGTCAGGATCGCGGTCCAGCGCTCGGTCTTGGCGAGGCTGCCCCGCTCATAAGTGCGTTCCTCCCATTTGACCTGGAAGGACGTCGGCGAGGCGCGAACGACGCTGGTGACCTGCACCAAGACGCTGCGGGCGCCGATCGCCGTGAGGGGATCGTTGGCCCGCGCGTGCGCATCCAAAAAAGTATCGCCGCGCGCCGACGACAGGTCATAGGCGTCCAGCCAGCGCTCGCGGACGATGATCGGGTCGGTGGAAAGAGACCGCACATCGGTGATGAACCGCCGCAGCTGCGCGGCCACCACGGTGTCGTCCGGCTGATAGTTCTGCTCGACCGGTCCGATGGCGCGCGGCTCCCCCAGGCGATCAATCTCGACGACGTAGGGCTCGACCCGGCTTTGACCCGCAAGCCAGATCAGCCCGCCGGCCAGCACCAGCGCCAAGGCCTGGGCGGCGAAGGACGACAGCCGCCAGCTATGGGCCTGGGCCCGCGCCGAGCCGATCCGCTCGTCCCACGCCTGACCGGCCCGCTGGTAGGGCGTTTCCGCGTCGGGCGTCAGGCCATAGCGCTGCGGTGTTCGCTTGAAGACCATGGATCAATCCTCCTTGCTGCTGAGGTCGGGATTGGCCGACCCGCCGGGCCGGTCGCCGTCCTTGATGGTCTGGAGCACGGCATGGCGGCGCACATGGGCGGCCTGGTCGGCGCGAAGACGCTCGGCCCAGGCGGGCGCGCCCTGCGACGCTGGACCTGCCGACCCCGCTGCAGCGGCCGTGTTGTCTGGCGCTCCGGCCGAGACCGGGCTCGTCCCGCCGGTGGCCCGCCAAGCCGCCGTGCGGCCCTGTTGGGCGTTTGACGTCAAGGAGGCTCCAGCGCGACTGGCCATGTTGCGGAAGGGCTGGGCGACGGCACCGGCGGCGGCGCGCGCAACGCCGCTCAGACCGGACGCCACGCCTGCCGCGCCTGTGGCGCCGGAAGTCGCCTGGCGAAGGTTGTAGGCGGCGCTGGCGCCTGAGGCCATCGACGCGCCGGCGCGCACCGCCGCAAGACCGCCAGCGCCCGCTGCGCCAAGGGCGCGGGCGCCGAGCATCGCGCCGCCGCCGACCAGCATGGCCGCGCCCGCCGCTGTCCCGACCGCCGCGCCGGCGCCCAGCTGCGGCGCCCCAGAGACCAGGCCTGAAGCGATACCCGGTCCGAAGATCGACAGGCCCGCCAACGTCAGGGCGGCCAGCACCAAGGTCATGGCGTCGCCAAGATCGGGGTCGGGACCCAGGGTGGCGACAAACGCGTCGAAGAACCCCGCGCCGATGCCGACGATCACCGCCAGCACCATGACCTTCAAGCCGCTGGAGATGACGTTGCCGAGCACGCGTTCGGCCAGAAAGCTGGTCTTGTTCCAGAAGGCGAACGGCACGAGCACAAAGCCGGCCAGGCTCGTCAGCTTGAATTCCAGCACGGTGACGAAGAGCTGGATGGCCATGATGAAGAAGGCCAGGACGACGAAGACCCAAGCGAGGCCGAGCAGCGCCACGGTCAGGGCGTTGACGACGATCTCGGGCCAGCCGGTCAGCTCGCTGGCTTTGCGGATCAACGGATGAGCGGCCGTGAACCCGACGCTGGCCAGTCGTCCTGGCCGCAGCAGGTCCTCCGCCGTGACGCCGCCCCCGCCGGCGGTCAGGCCAAGGCCGGCGAACGATCGGAAGATGATCTCGCTGAGCGTCTTGAAGTTGTTCAGGATGAAGGCGAAGGCGCCGACATAGAGCACCTTCTTGATCAGGCGGCCCAGTACATTATCATCGCCCTCGAGCGCCCACCACAGGCCCGCCATGGTCACATCGATGGCGATCAGGGTTGTGGTCAGGAAACCCACATCGGGCCCCAGCGCGCCAAAGCCGCTGTCGATGTAGGTGACGAACGCCGCCAGCATGCGGTCGATGATGTTGAGGTCCGGCGCGGGGTCCACGGCGGCAGCCTTTCCATTAAGCGCGTCGCTAGGGCGACGGCTAGGGCCTGGAGGTGTAGGCGGGGGCCTCGCCGACGAAGCGGCGGGCGGCGAGTTTGCCGGCTTCCAGCACTTGGGCCTGGCGGGCGCTCTCCAGCGCCTGGGCCCGGTACTGCGCCGCCATCAAGGTCTGAATCTGCTGATCCTGCTTGATGGCCAGGGCCTGCAGCTGATTGGCCGCCTGTTGGGCCTCAAGCGACCCAGCCGCACCCTGACTGCGCTGGATGAGCTGATCGATCAGGCCGGCGTCCGCCTGGACGTTCTCGACCACCTTGGCCTGGACCTTCAGGGTCTGCCGGTAGCCATCCATCGCCGCGGTCGCCTGGGCGCGGGCGCGGGCCAGAAGCTGGCTGGTCGTCGCGCTCGGATCGAGGTCCGCCCGGTAGGCGTCTTTCAGGATTGCTTCGGTCGAGGCTACCGTGAAGGCCATGCCCTTGGCCTCGCCCATCAGGGCGTCGACCTGGGAAAGCGCCTCCTTGATCGGCGCGAGCGCGGTGTAGTCGAGCGACTTTAAGTTCCGCGCCATGTTCTGCAACATGACGAGCTCATTCTGCAGCGAGCTGATCTGGTTGTTGACCTGCTGCAGCGATCGCGCGGCCGTCAGCAGGTTCTGGGCGTAGTTGGTCGGGTCAAACACGGTGAACTGCGCCGCAGCCGGCGTGACGAGGCCTGGGATGGGCGCAAGCGCCAGGCTCGCGGCGACCAGGGCGGAGATAAAGGGACGTGCGGGTTTGCGCCGGGTCATGGCGTGGGCTCCATTTCGGTTGGGGGGGTGTCGAAGGCGGCGGCCAGGCGCGCGGCCCAATCCAGGCCCCGCGCGGAGAGGAAGCCGGCCGCAAAGCCGGCCTCGCCGTGGTCTTCCAGGACCTTGTCGATGAGGGTCTGGCTCGCAGGATCGGACGCCCCGCAGAGCGCCAGGGCGATCGGGCCAAGCCCCAGCTCGAACAACCGGTTTCCCAGCCGCGATTGCAGATAGTAGTGGCGCTTGGGCGTGGCCCTAGCGATCAGCTCGATCTGGCGATCATTGAGGCCAAAGCCCTGATAGATGGCGCGCGACAGCGGTTCGGCGGCCCGGTCGTTGGCCAGAAAGACCCGCTGGGCGCAGCCGTCGATCATGGCCGGCGCGATCGAAGAGCCCTCAATGTCGGCCAGCGACTGGGTGGCGAACACCACGCTGACATTGCGTTTGCGCAGCTCCTTGAGCCATTCGCGGATCCGCGCGGCGAACAGCGGCTCGTCGAGGAACTTCCAGGCCTCGTCGAGCACCAGCAGGGTCGGCCGGCCGTCGAACCGCGTCTCCAGTCGATGGAAGAGATAGGTCAGCACAGGGCCGACGACCGACGAGGTGGCGACCAAAGCCTCGGTCTCGAAGCAGAGCACGTCGCCAACCGCCAGGCCGTCCTCGGCCGCGTCCAGCAGGCGGCCGAAAGGGCCATCCAGGGTGTAAGGCGCCAAGGCCGCCTTCAGCCGATTGGACTGAAGGAGCATCGAAAGGCCGGTCAGGGTGCGTTCTTCCCGAGGGGCGCCGGCCAGACTGGTCAATGCCGACCACAAGGCCTCTTTGATCTCAGGGGTCAGCGCGATGTTCTCGCCGACCAGGAGATCGCCCAGCCACGCGCTGGCCCAGGCGCGGACGCCAGGACGGTCGATGTCGGCCAGGGGTTGGAAAGCCAGCCCGCTGTCGCTCGAGAGGCCGTAGTGCTGGCCACCCATCGCCAGGGTCACGGCCCTCGCCGAGAACCGCTTGTCAAAGATGTAAATCTGAGCGCCGCGATAGCGCCGGAATTGGAGGGCCAGCAGCGCCAACAACACGGACTTGCCCGCGCCGGTCGGGCCGACCACCAGCATGTGGCCAACGTCTTCGATGTGCGTCGAGAACCGGAACGGCGTCGCGCCGCTGGTCAGGGCATGGAAGGTCGGCGGCCCGCCAAGATGGGCGTTGGCCTCCTGCCCCGCCCACACCGACGACAGGGGCATCAGATGAGCCAGGTTCAGGGTGTGAACCAAGGGCTGGCGGACATTGGCGTAGACGTGACCGGGCAGTGAGCCCAGCCAGGCTTCGACGGCGTTGACCTGCTCGCGGATGCAGGTGAAGCCCAGTCCGTTGACGATCCGCTCGACCAGCCGGACCTTCTCGTCGGCCAGCGCGCGGTCGGCGTCGGCGACGGTGATGGTGGTGGTCAGATAGCCGAAGGCGACATGGTCGCCGCCCAGGGCCTGGAGCGCGAGATCGGCGTCGGCGAGCTTGTTGTCGGCGTCGCTGTCGGTCAGGGGGACCGGCTCGTTGCTGATCACCTCGCGCAGGATCTGGACGACGGATTTGCGCTTGTTGAACCATAGGCGGCGAATGCGGGTCAGCGCCTTGGTGGCGTCGGGCTTGTCCAGGCAGATGAACCGGGTCGACCACCGGTAGGCGAGGGCCTGATGGTTCAGCGAGTCGAGCAGCCCCGGGCGCGTCGCATTCGGGAAACCCAGGATTGTCAGGGTTCGAAGATGCTGATCGCCCAGCCGCGGCTCTATGCCTCCGGTCAGCGGCGTGTCGGCCAGCAGGGCGTCGAGGTAGATCGGCGTCTGCGGCACGGCGACGGGGTGGTGGCGGCAGGAGATCGTTCCGTGCAGGTAGGTCAGGGTCTCGGCGTCGTCGAGGGCGCGGACCTGCGGCATGAAGCCGGCCAGGAGATCGAGAACGCGGTCGCTGGCGGCGACGAAGGCCGCAAGCTCCTGACGCCAATCGCGGCCTTGTACCGGACCCGACGGCTCGATCAGAGCGCGCTCGGCGCGGCTGACCTGATCGGCGGGCGGCAGGAAGAACAAGGTCAGATGACAGCGGCTTTCGAAGTGCTCGTCGCGCCGGCCGTCGAACTGCGCGCGGCGCTCTTCGTCGACCAGCCACGAGGCCGCGTCGGGAAAGGCGCCGTCGGGATAGCCGAGGGCGGGGATACGTTCGGCGTCGAAGAACAATGCCCAACCGGAGCCGAGCCGCCGCAAGGCGTTGTTGGCGCGGGCGCAGACCGACACCAGTTCGGCCTCGGTCGCACTTTCAAGATCGGGTCCGCGAAAGTGGAAGGTGCGCTGGAAGCCGCCGTCCTTGTTCAGCACCACGCCGGGAGCGACCAGGGCCGCCCACGGGAGATGATCGGCCAGGCGATCGGCGCGGTTGCGGTACTCGCGCAGGTTCAGCATGCCAGCCACCCCTTCTGACGAAGATGACGGGTGAGGACCGGAGCAAAGTCCGGATCGCGCTTGGCGGCGAACACCGCCAGGCTGTGCCCGATCAGCCAGATCACAAGGCCTGCGATCCACTGCTGGAGACCAAGGCCCAGCGCCGCGGCGAGCGTGCCGTTGAGGATGGCGATGGACCGTGGCGCGCCGCCAAGCAGGATCGGCGTGGTCAGCGAGCGATGGAGCGGAACCTCAAAACCCGGGGTTTCGCCGTGCGAAGGGGTGGCCGGCGCGCTCATGCAATCAACGCGCCTCCGCCGAACGAGAAGAAGGTCAGGAAGAAGCTCGACGCGGCGAAGGCGATCGACAGGCCAAACACGATCTGGATCAGCTTGCGGAAGCCGCCCGAGGTCTCGCCGAACGCGAGCGCCAGGCCCGTGGTGATGATCACCAGCACCGCGACGATCTTGGCGACCGGCCCTTCGACCGACTCCAGGACCTGCTGCAGGGGTTCTTCCCAGGGCATGCCGGAGCCGGCGGCCTGGGCCTGCGCAGCGAGCAGCAGCGTCAGGATGGCGGTGGCCAGGTGGCGGAGCGGGCGCGGAGCGGCGCTCGCCCGGGTCTTGGAGACGAGGTGCGTCATTGGGGTTGTCCCTGTCTGAAGCGTTTCAGCTGTGGAGGGTCGAGGTCGGCGAGGACATACTCGCCAGAAGAGTCGAGGCCGGTGACCCGGGCGACGGTCTCGACACGGCGGCCGGTTCCCCGGCCCCGAATAAAGATGATGATGTCGACGGCCTCGGCGATCAGCCGGCGGGGCGCGGAAACCACCACTTCCTGGACCAGCTGTTCGAGGCGGTAGAGGGCCGAGCGTGCGGAGTTGGCGTGGATGGTCGACAGCCCGCCCGGGTGGCCGGTGTTCCAGGCCTTGAGGAGATCGAGCGCCTCGCCGCCGCGCACTTCGCCAACGACAATGCGGTCTGGCCGCAGCCGCAAGGTCGAGCGGACCAGGTCGGCCATAGTGACCGAGCCTGGGATGGTGCGCAGCGAGGCGGTGTCAGGCGCCGCGCATTGCAGCTCAAGGATATCCTGCAGGACGATGACGCGCTCGCCCGATTTGGCGATCTCGGCCAGCAGCGCGTTGGCCAAGGTGGTCTTGCCGGCAGAAGTCGCCCCGACGATCAGGATGTTGAGACGCTGCGCGACGGCGTCTCGCAGGGTCTCCACCTGCACCGGCGCCATCACCCCGCTGGTGATGTAGTCGTCCAAGGTGTGAATACGGCCGGCTGGCTTGCGGATAGAGAAGAAAGGCGCCCGGGCCACGGGCGGCAAGACGCCTTCGAACCGCTCCCCGACCATGGCGCCGTCGCGCGGTGGCAGTTCGCCGCTGACGATCGGCGCCTCGGCATGGGCCTCCGTCCGCACGTGGCTGGCGACGAGGCGAATGATCCGCTCGACGTCGGCCGGCGACATGACGACGCCGGTGTCGACGCGGCCCGCGCCAAGCCGGTCCAGCCACAGCCGGCCGTCGGGATTGACCATCACCTCGACGACGGCGGCGTCGGCCAAGGCCGCCGCGATCTGCGCGCCCATGGCCGTGCGCAGCATGGTCCGGCGACGCTCCGCAGTTTCAGCGCGCGCGACAGTCATGACGCGGCCTCGTCGGGATCGGCGAAGGTCGCGCGGCCGCTGGCCAGCTGGCGGCCCACTTGGTCGACGAAGCGCTGGAAACGCTCGCGTCCCAGGGCCTGGCCCGCGCGGTCGGCCTCCGGCAGGGGCGCGGTGATCGTGAGCTGGTAGCGCACGAACAGCGCCAAGCTCTCCATCAGGATCTTCTGGTTGCGCTCGACGCGGTTGAGGGCCCGGCTGACCCGATCCAGGCGGATCTTCAGGAGCTCGTCGAGCTCGCCGGCCGCGCGACGCTCCAGGAAGGCCCGCAGCGCGTCGGCGACGATGGCCGACTTCGAGGTGCCAGACCTGCCGCCGAGCCGATCCAAGGCTTCGGTCAGGCCCTCGTCGAGATAGATTTGATGGCGGGGCTTCATCCTAAGCCCCTCTCAGAAGTTGGGGAGCAGGTCTTGCCGACCGGCTCCTTCGTTCATGGCGTGGGCCCGCGTCACCGGCTGGCTGGCGGTCCGGGCCAGGGCCTGCCGGTCGGCGACCACGTCGCCCTCGTCCTCGCCCAGCCCCAGGCCGGCGGCGGGCGCCTCATCGATCGCGCGGACCATATGCTCGTCGAACAGCCCCGGATGGCGTTGCTGCTGCAGGCCGCCTTCTTCATCGGCGCGCGCATCGTCGTCGATAGCAGCGGATAGGCCCGCATGCGGACCACGAACCTGGCCGCCCCAGTCGTTGGGCCGAGCCGGCGGGCGATCCCGATAGACGCCGTCGGCCAACAGCGGCGGATCGGCGAGCCGGCGGGTGAAGTTGCGATCCTCGTAGTAGCGCAGCTTCTTGGCGCGGATCGGCGCGAGGCCGGAGACGAGCACCAGGGCGTCGGCCGGCGGCAGCTGCATGACCTCGCCTGGCGTCAGCAGCGGCCGCGCGGTCTCCTGGCGGCTGACCATGACGTGGCTGAGCCAGGGCGAGAGCCGATGGCCGGCGTAGTTGCGCTGGGCGCGCAGTTCCGTGGCCGTGCCGAGGGCGTCCGAAATCCGCTTGGCGGTCCGCTCATCGTTCGAGGAGAACGCGATCCGGACATGGCAATTGTCCAGGATGGCGTTGTTTTCGCCATAGGCCTTGGAGATCTGATTGAGGGATTGGGCGATCAGATAGGCGCGGATGCCGTAGCCAGCCATGAAGGCCAAAGCGGTCTCGAAAAAGTCCAGGCGACCGAGCGCCGGGAACTCGTCAAGCATCATCAGGAGCTGATGCTTGCGCTGCTTGCCAGGATCGCCTTCGAGCCGCTCGGTGAGCCGCCGGCCAATCTGGTTGAGCACCAGGCGCACCAAGGGCTTGGTGCGGCTGATGTCCGAGGGCGGAATGACCAGATAGAGCGTAACGGGGAAAGGGGCGTCGACGAGGTCGGCGATGCGCCAGTCGCAGGCGGCGGTGACGGCGGCGACGGTCGGGTCTCGGTAAAGACCCAGGAACGACATGGCCGTTGAGAGCACGCCGCTACGTTCGTTTTCCGATTTGTTCAGGACCTCCCTGGCCGCGCTGGCCACGACGGGGTGGACCTTGGGCGCCTCGGCCGAACCCAGGTGGTTGGTGGCCATCATCCGCCGCAGGGTGTGGGCGAACGAACGCTGGGGATCGGAGAGGAAGGTGGCGACCCGCGCGAGGGTCTTGTCCTCCTCAGCGTAGAGAACGTGGAGGATCGCGCCGACCAGCAGGCTGTGGCTGGTTTTTTCCCAGTGCGACCGGCGCTCGAGCGCACCTTCCGGATCGACCAAGACGTCGGCGATGTTCTGGACGTCGCGGACCTCGTTGGGTCCCTTGCGCACCTCCAGCAGTGGATTATAGCGGGCCGAGCGCGGGTCGGTTGGATTGAACAACAGGCAGTGGGAGAACTTGGCGCGCCAGCCGGCCGTCAGGGTCCAGTTCTCGCCCTTGATGTCATGGACGACGGCGCTGCCCTGCCAGGACAGCAAGGTCGGCACGACCAGGCCGACACCCTTGCCCGAGCGGGTCGGGGCGAAGGCCATGACATGTTCGGGACCGTCGTGGCGGAGATAGCGCTGATCGAGCCGCCCCAGGAAGACCCCGGCGTCGCCCAAGAGGCCGGCCCTCTCGACTTCGCGACGAAGCGCCCAGCGCGATGAGCCGTAGGTCGTCGCCAGGGCCGATTGCCGGGCGCGCCAGAGAGAACCGATGATGGCCGCCGCGCAGCCGAGAAAGCCGCTGGCCCCGGCCAGCAGTCCGGCCTTGTTGAAGACGGCCGGTGCATAAGCCTCATAGTGGAACCACCAGTCGAACAGGCGCCACGGCGGATAGATCGGCTGACCGGCGAGCATCAGCCACGGCGCGCCCAGCTGAGGCTGATAGGCCAGCATAGCGGCCGCCCACTGTGTCGCGGCCCAGACCCCCAAGATCATCACCGCGAAGACCGCGAGGATCTGTCCGATCAGAAGCTTGGTGGGCGTCACCGGCCACCTCCCGCACGCCGCCGCCACGGGATGCGGCGGGGTCACGGAAAGCCTCTGGCGAAGCCCCCAAATCGCTTACGGCGGTTGTGTCCCCCTTCGGCGCGACCAGGTACGGTTTCGCCCCACACTCAAGCTTCGAGGGTGGCGAGGAGCCTTCGATGGCGCTTGGCTCGGGTCATTCGCACCGGCCTTCCGTCACCCCGCGAAAGGGGCTATATATCTTCCCGTGCGCGGGAAACATTTGGAGCGTGACATGCCGGCCAAGCTCGACCTTTTGACGCCGACCGAGGCTGCTGTCGTGGCGGGCGTGACGGTTCGCGATGTCCACCGGATCATCGACACGCGAGTGCTGCCTGAGCGGTTCTACGCCTGGAAGGGCGGACGGCGGCTGCGCAGCAGCGGCTGCACCTACGTGCGGTTCTATGTCCACGCCGCTGGGCAACTGACCGCCGATGAGCGCGCCCTATTGATCGAGCGGGCGGCGGCCCAGACGCGTCCGGATACATCCGAATGGACGATTCAAGACGGCTTCCTGACCTACGACCTGACGACGATGGCGGCAGACACCGAAGCCAGGCTGAGCAAGCTTGAACGCGCCCGCGAACTTGTGGTCGAGGACCCTGAGATCCTCAGCGGAACGCCGGTCATCCGAGGCACGCGCGTGCCGGTATACGACGTCGCGGCTTCGGTGGCGGCGGGCCTCGCGGTCTCCGACATCCTCGAGGGCTATCCAAGCCTGAACGAAGAGAAGGTGGAGCTCGCGGTGATCTTCGCGGACGCCACGCCCCAACGCGGCCGGCCGCGGCGCATGCATGAGATCAACCCGAGCCTGAAGGTCATCTCATCGAAGAAGGCGGCGGTGCGCGAGGCGGGATGAAGTTCCTGGTCGATGAATGCCTCAGTCCTCAGCTGACCAAGCACGCCATCGAAGCCGGCTACGCCGAAAGCTCGCACGTGACCTGGCTCGGCGCGGCCGGCTGGCCGGACTGGAAGCTCATGCCGCTGATCCTCGATGGCGACTGGACATTCGTGACGAAGAACTCGGTCGATTTTCGTGGACCAGCCTCGGCGCCGGGAGCGAAAGGCCAGTATAGGCTGGCCAGCCTTCATGCTGGCCTGATCTGCTTGAACGGTCCGCCCGCCATGAATCTGTCCATGCAGCTGACGGCGTTCAAGCTCGCGCTGAACGCGTTGGAAGGCGCTCCCGACCTGACAAATATGGGGCTGGAGGTCACCTTGGGTCTGGATGACGAGGACGCCGAGATCATCCGCTACGACCTCCCGCCGGAATGAGCCCGCTCGATGGAGCTGAACCGTTCCGCCAGCCCTCGGGTAAGAGCGGTCAGTCGGGAGCCGGCGCCCGAAGCGGACGTTCTGTTGGTCTGCGCAGGGTGGCGAACAGACCTTACACAATCTAATCTTGGTCACCGTGCGATTTGCCGATACCCAATCGCATTGCACCGGCGCGATGCATCAGCACCACGCCTAACCCGCCGACAACGAAACCGATTTCAGCGCTCCGTCGAGCGAGCCAGGGCTTCTGTTCCCAGAACAGCAACGCAGTGACTGCGAACCCAAACGCAACCAACAGAGCAAAGCGGGCTGGCCAAGTCTTCCGCCAGTTCCACGTCAGTGGCCTACCTGATTGCGGTGGAGTGCCGGTCATTGGGAATATCTCTGATTGGCTCAACCTTCACATTCACCCATGAGGCGTGCGTCGGCAACGGGTCGTGAGCTACCGTTACTCTCCGGGCATTGAGAGACCAGGCTTTGACATGGCTTCGCACACATTCCGGTTTACAGCGCGGTGGAAGGAAGAGTTGGTCGTGAACGGGCCAGGCGGGTCGTTCATCCTTGAGCTGCCGAAGGGCGTCCTCACCGCGCGTCTTCCGGCTGAGCGGGTCTGGCCAGCTGTCGCTCCTGACTGGGCTGTCGATCTGTGGCCCGTGCTCAAGGCAGAACTTGAAAAGTGGTGTGCAGCCAACGGAGCTGACCTACAGATCGACCCAAGCGCTACGATCAGCCCGCTCTGCGAAGCAGCGCACCTCACTGGCCGAACGATCCAGGTACTCGGATGCGTCGCGGTCGCCGTGCTGCTCATAGCCGCAGCTTGGCTCGTTCTTAGCTAGGGTCCGCAACGGGTGGGGAGCGGTCATTCCTTCCATGAGCGCCGGCTCGGCGCTAGCTTTGCCGTATGGACGTCTTCGTTTGGCTCGCACAGTGGTACGCGGCTCACCCCACGCTAGGAGTTTAGGGTGCTGATTGCTTCTATGGTTCTCGTTCTCCTGACCCAAGGCGCAGGCCAAGGGGCGTCCCCGTCCATACCCGCCGTTGCGGAGCGGTTGGCCCGAGCAACCTCATTGCCGGATGATCAGCTCATTGCGTCCTTTGAGACAAACCTTCCGCCCGCTCGCCGGCGGGCCGTGGAGGCCGCCATCGCCGAGAGCCGTCCGGAAGCCGACGGCATGAGGACCGCGTTAGCGGCGGCGTATGCTCGCCATCTCAGCCCATCCGAGATGGAGGGGGCTGCCGACTTCTTCGAGAGCCCCGTCGGTGCGTCGTTCGAGCAGAAGATTCTCAAGCAGCAGGCCGACCGTTTGTCAGCGGAAGAGGTGCGCGCGGCTCAAGCATTCATGCGGACCCCGGCGGGGCTCGCGTTCCGAGCCAAGGAACAAGCGATCATGCAAGACTTGATGCCGATCGTTAAAGCTTTCGGTGAAAGGCTGATTGGCCGAGCGCAGGCGATCCACTGTCGCGAAACCAAGGAGTGCGGCCCGTTCATGAAATAGGGGCTCTGCACTCGGCCGGCGCTGCGAGCCAGGCGAATGTCCGCTTAGGGTCGAGAACGGAATTTGGCCCGCCGCCCGAAACCGGACCTTCGACGATCATCCTTGAGCCGGACCTAGCGAATGTCTGACAAGGGTGTTGAGATGCCTTCATCGTAACGGCGACAATCGGACCTTCAACTGATTGACGGGCCCGCCCGTCCCCGACCGATCGTCCAGTTGATGCCGGCGCCCCGCACCACACCGGAAACGGTGCGGCCCTCAAGACCGTCGAGCACAGGTCGCCACGGCACGAGGGTGAAATCACGGCTACGCTCGATCACGGCGAACCTGCCGCTCACGAGATCGATCGCCCGTCGGTAGACGCCCTCGGTCCGCTGGCCGCTCTGCGTCTCGGCATAGGTCAGCCCCAGCTCGCCCGCCATGTCCTGACCGACGCTCGCCAACTCGCGGCGCCGCAGCGCGCCAAGCAAGCCGGCCCGAAACGCCACCTGGCCGTCCTGCTGGAAGGCCAGGCCCTGGTCGATCAGCCATTGGCGTCTTTGAGCCAGCGCCGATCGCGCCTCGCGCCCGAAGCCCGCATCACGCAGCGGCTCCGGCGCCTCGGTGATCAGTTCGCGGTCGAGCCAGGTGGCGCCGATGGCCGCGGTCTGCCGCTCGAGGGGATGGGCCGACAAGGTCCCCACGACGACCGGAGAGCGCTCGGCCTGCCGGCGCTCATAGGCCGCCACGCGGTCGAGATAGTCGGCGCCGACGCGGAACACGCCATCGGGATCACGCTCTATGCCGGCGCCCGCCCGGCGCATCGCCTCCAGGCGCCGGACGTGGGTCTCGGCGAAAGCTTCCGTGGCGGCGGGATCATGGGCCAGGTGCAGATCGACGCTGTAGCGACCCTCGTTGGCGGCGGCGATCTCCGCCACCGTGCGATCGACGGGCCGCGCCTGCGTGGGACGCCCCTCGACGCGGACCACGGCGCCGATCGGGATCGGCTCAACGGCCGCGCCGGCGCCGATGTCGACATAGTGGGCGCGGCCATCGACGCCGTCGATGATGAGATAGTGGCGGTCGCAAACCTCGTCGGCGAGGCCGCGCTGGACGACGCGCCCGACCAGCGGCCGGGTCGTGGCCGGTTCGAAAATCACCTGATCGCAGGCCGCGCGCTCCAGCCCGTCTTCGGCCAGAGCCCGATAGAGGGTCTTGAGGATGTCGCCGCGTTCGCCCATCCGCCGCAGGGCCGGTTCGAGATCGGCGGCGAGCCGCCACTGGCCGCGCTGGACCGGTTCGGCCAGGCCCAAGCGCGTCAAGGTCTGCAGCCGGCCGGTGCGCAAGGCCTGCTGCAGGCTGTCGGCATGGCTGGGCGCCACTAGGCCGTCCTGCGCCGCGTCGCCGAGCAAACCACGATCGAGACTGGTCAGACGTTCCTGATCGACCTCCTTGCGCAGCCGGTCCTCGATCTCGCGGTCGGTGCGGGACCCTAAGTCCAGGGCGACCAGTTCGGCGGCCCGCTCGCGAACGCCCTTGGTCAGGTAGTTGCGGGCGATGATCAGGTCCTCGCCCTGGTCGTTGCGGCCGCGCACGATGATGTGGGTGTGAGGGTGGCCGGTGTTGTGGTGGTCGACGGCCACCCAATCGAGCTTGGTCCCGAGGTCCTTTTCAACCTGGGTCATCAACCGCCGGGCCAGCGGCTTGAGATCCTCGTACTCCGCCCCGTCCTCGGCTGAGACGATCAACCGAAACTGCCGCACGTCTCTGGCCTGTTCGGCGCGGTCGATGAAGGCCCGGCCGTCGGCGCGGTCGGACGCCGCGTCGTAGAGCTGGCCCGGCGCTCCGTCGCGGGTCACCCCGTCGCGCTGGACGTAGCGCAGGTGGGCGCGGGCGGCGGCCAGGCCCTTGCCCGCCAGCTTCGGGGTCGAGATCTTGACGATGACTCGGCGCGCGCGAAACGCAGCCAGGTGGTCGCGGGCGGCGAGCAGACCGCCGACGCCGGCGCCTTTGCCGATCCTTGCGCCGGTGAAGCGGCTCGCGCCGGGCGCGCGGCCGAAGGCGCCGCCGCTGGCCAGCATCGCCGCCCGCATGACCTGCGAGAGATAGGTCTTGCCCCGCCGGCCGCCCTGGGCCCGGATGCGCCCTAGTCGCGGTTCGAAATCGTCGTCCTCAGCCATGATCGCAGCCTTTCGCGGCCGATAGGGCGCCGGCTCCGATCGAGGCCATTGGCGCCAGGAATTTGTCATATAACTCAGGGCCTTAGAGGCGACATGGCGCCATGCAAGCGCCTTTGACGCCAAGCCACAAACGCTAAAACCGATGTGCAGACAAGGACTTAGGGCGAGCGATCCGCAGGATTGGCGCCGTCCCTTCATCTTGCCTTACCGGCCTTCCCTCCGTTTGCGTTCGGTTGTTGCACTCTTGTTCTCCTTCCATGAGACGAACCATGTCGGGCTCCTGATGATCGAGGGAGGTCGGCCGTGGCGTCGAAGCGCT
>NCDQ01000226.1 GCA_002280275.1 Caulobacter vibrioides
TCACCATCGCCGGCGACGCCCTGAGGGCCAGCATCTCGCACGTGACCGAATACCCGCCGCGCATCT
Source organism: Caulobacter vibrioides (assembly GCA_002280275.1). GTDB lineage: Bacteria > Pseudomonadota > Alphaproteobacteria > Caulobacterales > Caulobacteraceae > Caulobacter > Caulobacter vibrioides_A. Next base: position 67 of record NCDQ01000226.1, read on the forward strand.
CGATCGAGGGGGCCAAGCTCACCTTCGTCCCGGCCCCGAACGCCAAACCGTTCACCCTGGTCTCGGCGGACCGCATGCAGCTGCACGTGCGCGGCAGCGGTCCAGACGACCAGGGCGCGATGTTCTTCAAGGCCGACGGGGCCAAGACCGCCTTCCCCGGGCTGCTCGGCCGCATCGCCCAGGACAAGACCGCCTCGATGATCCTGGAAACCCACCTCACCCACGTCTCGCAGCTGCGCGGCCGCAACTGGCAAGCCGCCGTCAAGCGCTGGAGCGAGGCCGGCGGCCAGATCACCGTGCAGCAGAGCCAGATCCTGGCCGGCGACGCCGAGGGCAAGGCCAAGTCCGGCGTCCTGGGCGTTGACGCCGAGGGCCGGGTCACCGGTCTGCTGAGCGTGGCGATCAAGGAGCGCGCCGACCTCTCCCAGCCGATCCGAACCCCGGAGCAGGCGCTGGCCGTCGCCGCCCAGGCCATGGGCCAGGAGCCGATCATCGAGGCGGACCTGCGTTTCCAGGACGGCCGCAGCTATCTCGGCGCCATCGACACCGGGCCGGCGCCCACCGTCTATTGATCGGGCAAATCGAGGCGCTGACGCAATTTTCTTCCCGCGAAGGCTAGCTATTGCGTGTTTGGCGGCAAAGACTATGGTCCGCCCTCCAATTTCGGGGAAGAACATGGGCAGCGACGCGACGGAGGCCACGCCGTCTCTCGAAGAGGTTCGATGGCGGCTCGACGCCATAGACGGTGAACTGCTGAAACTGCTCGACGAGCGCGCCAGCCTGGCCGGCGCCGTCGCGGCGGCCAAGCGCGCCTCGGGCGACACGGGCTTTGGCCTGCGCCCGGGCCGCGAGGCTCAGATTGTCCGTAAACTGCTGGCCTCGCCCCGCAAGGGCGCCAGCGCCGCCCTGGTGATCCGCATCTGGCGCGAGATCATGGCCGACAACCTGGCGCGCCAGGGCCCCTATCATCTGGGCGTGTTCGGCGGGCGCGAACCGGCTCGGACGGTCGAGCTGACTCGCCTGCGGTTCGGGACCGCGCCGCGTCTGTCGCTGCTGCCGACGGCGCAGGACGCCCTGGCCGTGGCCCGCACGCCGTGGGGCGTCGGCGTCCTGCCGCTCTCGTCCGACACGCCCTGGTGGGGCCGCCTGCTGGCCGAGCCCAAGCTGAAGGTCTTCGCCGCCCTGCCCTGCCTGGCCGCCTGGGGCTCCCAGGCCGCCTTGGCCGTGGCCGAGGTCGAGGTGGAGCCCACCGGCGGCGACCAGACCTTCTGGGTCACCGACTCGCCCAAGAGCGCCGCCGCCATCATTGAGGCGCTCAGCCAAATCGATGTGGCGGCCGAACTGATCGCCGACGCCGGCGGGCTGAAGCTCTTCTCGCTCTCCGGCTTCTTCCAGGCCGACGACCCGCGCCTGGCGCGCGCGCCGGGCCAACTTACGGGGGTCATCGGGGCTGCACCGGAGCAGTTCGACGTGTAAGAGACGGCCGTCTCACAGAAGACATCCGTCAACCGAGTAGTCCGATGACCGCCTCCGCCACCGACCGCTTCGCCGCGCCGCGTCCCATGCCCAAGCCCGGGATCATGGACATCCACGCCTATGTCGGCGGCAAGTCCAAGGTCGAAGGCATCGCCCATCCGGTGAAGCTGTCGAGCAACGAGAACATCCTGGGCAGCAGCGACAAGGCCAAGGACGCCTATCGCAACGCGGTCGATCGCTTGCACATCTATCCGGACGGCAAGGCCAACCTGCTCCGAGCCGCCGTGGCCGAGCGCTACAAGCTCGAGCCCGAGCGCCTGACCTTCGGCGACGGCAGCGACGAGATCTTCGCCTTGCTGTGCCAAGTGTATCTCGAGCCCGGCGACAATATCGTCCAGGGCGAGCACGGCTTCGCCGCCTACGCCATCGGCGCCCGCGCCTGCCAGGGCGAGGTGCGCATGGCCAAGGAGGTCAACCACCGCGTCGACATCGACGAGGTGATCAAGTGCGTCGACGAGCGCACCCGCCTGGTGTTCATCGCCAATCCCGCCAACCCGACCGGCACCTGGCTGACCGGCGAAGAGATCCGCGCCCTGCACGCGGGCCTGCCGCCTTCGGTGGTGCTGGTGCTGGACGGGGCCTATGCGGAGTTCTGCACCGACCCGCGCTTCGAGGACGGACTGGAGCTGGCCCGCACCGCCGAGAACGTCATCGTCACGCGGACCTTCTCGAAGATCCACGGCCTGGCGGCGCTGCGCGTCGGCTGGGGCTATGCGCCCGAGCACATCATCGCCCCGATCGAGCGCATCCGGCCGCCGTTCAACACCTCGATCCCCGCGCAAGAAGCGGCGGTCGCGGCGTTGTTCGACGACGACTTCCAGGACCGCTCGCGCGCCCTGGTCGAGCAGTGGCGGCCGTGGCTGGCCCAGCAGCTGGGCGGCCTTGGCCTGGAGGTGACCCCGTCGGCGGCCAACTTTGTATTGGTGAGCTTCCCGACCACCCCGGGCAAAACCGCGCCGGAGGCCGAGGCCTTCCTGGCCTCAAAGGGCTACCTCGTCCGCGCCGTCGGCAACTACAATCTGCCCAACGCCATCCGCATCACGATCGGCCTGGAAGAACAGAACCGCGCCGTGGTTGAGCTCCTGTCCCAGTTCATGGGGCGCTAGATGTCCGGCTCTTCCCCCGACCTCCCCGGCGAATGCCGGGGTCCAGATCGAACCCACCGCCCCCTCTCGTTCGACCTCGGACGGGAGGCGCATGAACCCAAACCGCTCTGGCTGAATCTGGGCCCCGGCATTCGCCGGGGAGATCGGATTGAAGTGAGCGCTCATCATGCCTAACCCCGGCGTCCTCTACCCGAAGCTCACCGTTATCGGCTGCGGTCTGATCGGCGGTTCGGTGATCCGCGCGGCGCGTCAGCACGGCGTGGTCGGCGAGATCACGGTCGCCGACGCCAGTGAAGCGCATCGCGCCCGGGTGACTGAACTGGCCATCGCCGAGCACGTCACCGGCGACATCGCCGAGGCGGTCAAGGACGCCGACCTCGTGGTCATCGCCACCCCGGTGCTGTCGGTGCCTGAACTGGCCAGCGTGGTGATCCCGGCCATGAAGCCGGGCGCCACCCTGACCGACGTCGGCTCGACCAAGGGCAATGTGGCCGAAGCCTTCCGGGTTCAGGATCTGTCGAAGATCTACGCCATCCCCGGCCACCCGATCGCCGGCACCGAGCAGTCGGGTCCGGACGCCGGCTTCGCCGAGCTGTTCGAGAACCGCTGGACGATCCTGACGCCCTTCGAGAGCGAAGACGATCACTACGCCGCCGCCGTCGCCAAGCTGTCGGCGTTCTGGCGGGCCTTCGGCGCCCAGGTCGAGCTGATGGATGAGAAGCACCACGACCTCGTCCTGGCCGTCGTGTCCCACCTGCCCCACCTGATCGCCTACACGATCGTCGGCAGCGCGGCGGACCTGGAGAACGTCACCGAGAATGAGGTGATCAAGTACTCGGCCTCGGGCTTCCGCGACTTCACCCGCATCGCCGCCAGCGACCCGACCATGTGGCGCGACATCTTCGTGGCCAACAAGGATGCGGTGCTGGAGATGCTGGGCCGCTTCACAGAGGACCTGCAGGCCATGAGCCGCGCGATCCGCTGGGGCGACGCCGACACCCTGCACGCCCATTTCACCCGCACCCGCGCCATCCGTCGCGGCATCGTCGCGGCGGGCCAGGAAAGCGCCGAACCCAACTTCGGCCGCGACCGCGGCAAGCATTGAGATCCCGGACTACGCTCTAGTCCGGCTTCCGCGCGCTGCTGCGACCCGCCGGGCAGACCCGCCGGGATCCGGTCTGCCGGAACTCCGCCGGCCGGATCTTCGACTCGTGGTCCGGCGCGCCGGGCCGCCCGTCCGGGTGCAGGCCGCGATAATAGAGCTTCTGCCACTGATCGGCCGGCGTCTTGGGCTTGTTCTGCTTGATCCATTCCTGGAAGGCGGCCCGCGAGGCGGCCCAGCCGCGGTAGCTCTCGAGCAGTTCGGGGGCGTCCTCCATAGGGCGCAGTTCCGGCTTCAGCCGGTCCATCACGCCGCGCGGGGTCGGGAAGAAGAAGCAGAACGGCTCGTTCTCCTCGAACCGCACCCAATGGTTGGGCCGCGTGAAGCGCCAGTTCATGGTGAAGGTGTACGGCGCCCAGTCGGTCTCGATCACCCCGCCCATTGGCGCAATGCCGTCCTTCATGGCGTTGGGCGGACCGCCGACCCAGAGGTTCCAGCCCTCGGAGGTGCGCATGACCCCTTCGACATGGAAGGTCAGGGTGCCGCTGCCAAACAAGGAGACCGGCGCGCGCTTCTTGTCGGCGCCCTCATCGAGGACAATCTCGACCGAATGGGTGCCCACATCGCCCAGCCAGCGCGCGGAGAAGCCGCAAGGGTTCAGCATCACCCAGCCGTGGGCGTTGGCGATGGCGAGCGGCAGGCAGCGGTAGGCGAAGCTCTCGG
>NCDQ01000227.1 GCA_002280275.1 Caulobacter vibrioides
ATCGCGACGATCACCTTGGAGTCCTTCATGCCGGCCAGGTGCTGGATGGCGCCCGAGATGCCGATGGCGACATAGAGCTGCGGCGCCACGACCTTGCCCGTCTGACCGACTTGGTAGTCGTTCGGGGCGTAGCCGGCGTCGACGGCCGCGCGGCTGGCGCCGACGGCGGCGCCCAGCTTGTCGGCCAGCGGCTCGATGACGCGCTGGAACTCTTCGGCCGAGCCCATGGCGCGACCGCCCGAGACGACGATCTTGGCCGCGGCCAGTTCCGGACGGTCGGACTTGACCATCTCTTCGCTGACGAAGCGGGTCTTGCCAGCGTCGGCGCCGCCAACGGTCTCGACCGAGGCCGAGCCGCCTTCAGCGGCGGCGGCGAACGCGGTCGGACGCACGGTGATCACCTTCTTGGAGTCGCTCGACTGAACGGTCTCCAGGGCGTTGCCGGCGTAGATCGGGCGCGTGAAGGTGTCGGCGGCGACCACTTCGACAATGTCCGAGATCGGGGCGACGTCCAGCTTGGCGGCGACGCGCGGCGCAAAGTTCTTGCCGCCCGAGGTGGCCGGAACCAGGATCGCGTCGTAATTGCCGGCCAGGGCCAGCACGGCGTCGGCCTGAGCCTCGGCCACGCCGTGGCCCAGGGCGTCGGACTCGGCCAGCAGCACCTTGCGGACGCCAGCGATCTTGGCCGCAGCGTCGGCCACGGCCTTGGCGCCCTTGCCCAGCACCAGCACGTCCACGTCGCCCGAGATCTTCAGGGCGGCGGTGACGGTCTTGTGGGTGGCGTCGCGCAGCAGCGCGTTGTCGTTATCAGCGACGACGAGAACAGCCATTACAGCACCCCCGCAGTGTTCAGCTTGGAAACCAGGTCAGCGGCCGTCTCGACCTTGATGCCGGCCGAGCGCTTGGCGGGCTCGGTGACCTTCAGGACCTTCAGGCGCGGCGCGATGTCGACGCCATAGTCGGCGACCGTCTTGCTGGCGATCTCCTTCTTCTTGGCCTTCATGATGTTGGGCAGAGACGCATAGCGCGGCTCGTTCAGGCGCAGGTCGGCGGTGACCACGGCCGGCAGATCGACGTCGATCGTCTGCAGGCCGCCGTCGACTTCGCGGGTGACCTTGGCGCTGGCGGCCGACACCTCGATCGCCGAGGCGTAGGTGGCCTGCGGCCAGCCCAGCAGGGCCGACAGCATCTGGCCCACGGCGTTGTTGTCGCCGTCGATCGCCTGCTTGCCCATCAGGACGAGGTTCGGATTCTCTTCGGCCACCACGGCGGCCAGCAGCTTGGCCACGGCCAGCGGCTCAGGATCGGCGTCGGTGGTGATCAGCACCCCGCGGTCGCCGCCCATGGCTAGCGCCGTACGGATGGTCTCCTGGGCCTGAGCCGGACCGATGCTGACGATGACGACCTCGGTCGCCACGCCCTTTTCCTTGAGGCGCACGGCTTCTTCGACCGCGATCTCACAGAAAGGGTTCATCGACATCTTGACGTTCGCCAAGTCGACACCCGTTTGGTCCGCCTTCACGCGGGCCTTCACGTTATAATCGATCACCCGTTTAACCGGGACTAGGACCTTCATCGGTTTCCACCGCCTCCAGGCTTGCGTTTCTCCTGCTTGGCCACCGACTTAGCGCTTGTGCGCCGCAATGCAAGTTTCCCTTCGCGTAAGCGTAAGGCGGAAAGCGCGCTCAGGTTCAAACAGTTGTACGATTTTCACGATCGCCTGTCGCCGTCGGGGTCCCTCACGACAATTCCCTAAGGGGCCGAAAAGCGATAAGGGGCGGCCATGAACAAGACCATCAACCGCCTGAAGTACATCTTCATTGGCGTCTTCCTGTTGGCCAGCGCCGGCGTGCTGGCCTACCATGCGATGTGGGTGTGGCCGAAGGATCGCTGCGAGCGGAGCGGCGGCGCCTGGGCCGGCAAGTGGATGAAGTGCGCCACGGTCTATCCGATCGAGACCTGGACCCGCCGTCCGCGTGGCACCCCGCCGCTCAACGGCCAGAGCGCCGATGGTCCGACCGCTGACGCGCCGGCCAAGGTCGCGCCGGCGGCTGCGGCGCCGCCAGCCCCTGAGAAGAAGTAGCGGCCGCCTACCGCGTCGCGCCCGGCTTCCACAGCACGTCGGCCTTGCCCTTGTCGTTGGCCCAGCGGGCGGCGACGAACAGGAGGTCCGACAGGCGGTTCAGATACTTGATCGCCGGCGTCCCGACGATCTCGCCGTCCATCTCCGACAGGGCCACCACCCCGCGCTCGGCGCGGCGGCAAACCGTGCGCGCCACATGCAGGGCGGCGGCGGCCGGCGAGCCGGCGGGTAGGACGAACGAGGTCAGGGCCGACATCTCGCCGTTCAGCTGATCGATCTCGCGCTCCAGCCGCTCGACCTGGCTTTCGACGACGCGGAGAGGCTCCCATTCGGGCTTGCCGTGCTGTTCGGGGGTGGCGAGGTCGGCGCCCAGGTCGAAGAGGTCGTTCTGGATCCGCTCGAGGATGGCGTCCAGCACCGGATCGGCGGCCGTGTGCTGGCGCGCCTGGCCGATCGCGGCGTTGGTCTCGTCGACCCCGCCATAAGAATCGACCCGCAGCGAGGCCTTGCTGACCGGCGCGCCGGTGGCCAGGCGCGTCGTGCCGCCATCGCCGGTGCGCGTATAGATGCGGTTTAGCGTGACCATCGGTCGCGGAGTCCTGTTCGCCGAATAAGGCTAATGATTACACGCCCTTCCGCCACCAGAAGGCGGCGGCGACGAGCACGATGACGGCGATGAACTGCAAAAGCACGCGCAGCCGCATCAGCTTGTTCGACCATGACCGACCGAAATCGCCCCCGCGAAACAGGGCGTAGAGGCCGGCCCCCAGGGCGATCAGAACCGCCAGAAGCGCGGCCGGGACGAGAAAGTCGAACAGCTGGGACATGTCCCAGAGAATAAGGCGTGCCTCGCGATCGCGCCATAGAGACCATAGCCATAAGGGCGCGACCCGCTAACGGGCGTGATGGTTTCTCGCGAATCGTTGTCCGTTGAGCGAATTCGTCGAACCTGTTCGGTGAGGGCTTTTGTCGCAGTGACACGATGACAGCGGTGACATAGCTACACCATACGTCGTCGTTCGACGATTATCGTTCCCTTTCGCGGTTGCGTTAGCGCCTCTCTGGCGCTAGAGCCCCCGCTCCCTATTTCTAGTGCGCGTTCGTTGAACATGATCATCCTCCCCCACCGCGATCTGTTCGGCGCTTTTTTCACCCAAACGGGGGACAGGAGACCACCGCATGAGCGCTCGCCTAGCGACCGCCGCCGCGCTCTCCGCGTCCGATCGCGAAGAAGCCATGGCTGAAGTCCGTCAACTGATCACCGACCTGCGCGACGCCGCGCAGGATGGCCGCCAGTTGGCCCGCCGTTACGCCGACGTCCTTCAGAACGTCGTCGATGAGTACTGTGTTGAGTTCGAGAAGCGCGCCGAGGCCGCTCTCGCCCGCTTGGAGGCCGCCGCATGAGCTTTGTGTCCGTCAATATCGACCAGGGCGCCGAGACTCCGGTGAAGCTGACCCGCCGCGCGCTGGCCAAGCAGCGCACCCGCGAACGCGTGCTGGCCGCCGCCCGCCGCCTGTTCAGCGAGCGCGGCTATGAAGGCGCCACCATCCGGGACATCGCGACGGCCGCCGGCATGTCGACCGGCGCGGTGTTCGCCAGCTTCGCCGACAAGTCGGAGCTGTTCGAGGAAATCCTCACCGCCGATTACGAAGTCATCTACGCCCAGATGACCCAGGCCGCCCGCGCCGCCAAGACGGTGGACGAGGCGCTGCTGGGCCTGTTTGGCGTGGCCTACAGCTTCCACCTGGAGCAACTGCCGCTGCTGCGCGCCAGCATCGCGGAGTCGTGGACCCGTTCGGAAGCCGCCGAGCGCCGCGCCCGCAACGACCTGAAGCACATCTTCAAGCTGATCAAGTTTTTTTAACTCTGGGGGCAGGTGATATATATAAGGCACACCAAGTTTTACTCAAGCACCAACCATAATTCGACTTGCTTTCAGAAGCAGGTTATAATCTCTCCATGGCATATCTTGACCAACTCAAACAGCAATTTCCTGAAATTGAGTTTTTGGCTAATCAACCGCTAGCGCCATATACAACTGTTAAAATTGGCGGCCCAGCCGAGGTTTTTTGTTTGCTCACACAAAAAGAGCGGCTGATTGCTGTTACTCAATTTGCACTAAAGCAACAAATCCCTTTAACGATTTTAGGCTGGGGAGCAAACTCTCTTATCGCTGACGCGGGCATTAAAGGATTAGTGATCAAAAATAGTTGTCAATCAATTACTGTCCACCCAGAACCGCTAGCCGCTAAAAGTCTAACTTCAAAACAATCCCAAAACTCAACCCGTTGGCAAGCTGTCCCCTCACAAGAGAATAGTTACAACCCCAAAGGCAATTTTTCAGAACTGGATTATTCAGAAGCCAATCAACCTCAAGTGTTAGTAACCATGGATGCTGGGGTTTCACTACCAATGGCAATCAATACCTTGCTGACCCAGGGCATTACC
>NCDQ01000228.1:0-4518 GCA_002280275.1 Caulobacter vibrioides
CGGGCTCGGCCCTGGTGGGCGGCGAGACCGCTGAAATGCCCGGCATGTACGCCGACGGCGAGTACGACCTGGCAGGATTCTCGGTCGGCGCGGTCAATCGCGACGCGGTGCTACCGAAGCTGGACCAGCAACGCGCCGGCGATATCATCATCGGCCTGAGCTCGTCGGGCCCGCACTCGAACGGCTATTCGCTGGTGCGCCGCGTCGTCGAGCGCTCGGGCCTGGCCTGGGACGCGCCCTGCCCGTTCGAGGACGGCAAGACCCTGGCCGAGGCCCTGATGGCCCCCACCCGCATCTATGTGAAGTCGCTGCTGCCGCTTCTGAAGTCCGGCCGGATTAAGGGCGGCGCCCACATCACTGGCGGCGGCCTGATCGAGAACCCGCCCCGCGCCATCGCCGAGGGCCTGGCCGCCGAATTCGACTGGAACAGCTGGGCGACGCCGCCCGTGTTCGACTGGCTGGCCAAGACCGGCGGGATCACCGAGCACGAGATGCGCCGCACGTTCAATTGTGGGGTCGGCTTTATTATCATCGTGGCGCAAGCCGACGCCGAGCCGGTGCTGGCGGCCCTGCTGAACGCCGGCGAGGACGCCTTCATCTGCGGGCAGCTGGTCAAGGCCTAGTCACTGCGTCCTTCGAGGCGCGCTCACGAGCGCGCACCTCAGGATGAGGACATCTTTGCACTGAACCCCTTATCCTGAGGCGCCTGCGAAGCGGGCCTCGAAGGACGCAGGGCGGGAGTCGCTCATGACCCAACGCACCAAAGTCGCCGTGCTGATCTCCGGCCGCGGCTCGAACATGGAAGCGCTCATCAAGGCCGCCCAGGCGCCGGGCTGTCCGTTCGAGATCGCCCTCGTGCTGGCCAACAAGCCCGACGCCAAGGGCCTTGAGATCGCCGCCGAGGCCGGGGTCGAGGCGTTGTGCGTCGACCAGAAGCCGTTCGGCAAGGACCGCGAGGCGCACGAGCGCTCCATCGACGCGGCCCTGCGCGCGCGCGGGATCGAGGTCATCGCCCTGGCCGGCTATATGCGGATCCTCACTCCGTTCCTGGTCGACGCCTGGGAGGGCCGGATGCTGAACATCCACCCCTCCCTGCTGCCCGCCTATCCGGGCCTGGACACCCACGCCCGCGCCATCGCCGGCGGCGAGGTCGAGGCCGGCTGTACGGTCCACCTGGTCACGGCCGGGGTCGACGAGGGACCGATCCTGGGCCAGGCCCGCGTGCCCATCCTGCCCGGCGACGACGAGCACGCCCTGGCCGCCCGCGTTCTGGAGCAGGAGCACAAGCTCTATGCCGACACCCTGGCGACGTTCTGTCGCGGCCTTTCAGCGGCAAAACCCCAAGGTTGACGCGCGTTTACGACGCTGGGTCAGAGAATCGTCACAGTCGGTAACGATACTACAGCCATGGACGCCTTCCTGACTCAGACCTTCGCCCTTGCGGCCGACAACAGCGTGTTGGCGGGTCTGGTTCTGTTTGTGCTGACCCTGCTGGAAGCGCTGCTGGTGGTGGGCGTTCTGATCCCCATCGTCGGCGTGATGCTGGCCGCCGGCGCGCTGGTGGCCCAAGGCGTGATGCATCCCGTCGAAGCGGTGCTGTGGTGCAGCGCCGGCGCAGCGGTCGGTGACGCCCTTTCCTACCTGCTTGGTCATCGCCTGGGCGGCCGCCATGGGGCTCGCATGCTGTTCTCAGGCCGTCGGCGTCTGTTCGCCCGCGCCAAGCTGCTGGCCCGCCGCTACGGGACGGTGGCGATCATCGCCGCCCGCTATCTTGGCCCCGTCCGCCCGATGATCCCGATCCTGGCCGGCATGAGCCGCGCCCGCCCCTGGCGGTTCCACATCGCCAGCGCTTTGACCGCGCCGATCTGGGTCGTGTCGCTGATGGCCCCGGGCTACTTCGCCGTCGTCAATCTACAGCGCCTGGATCTTGATCCCGGCGTGGCCGGTCCTCTGGCCGTAGCGGCGCTGATCGTCGTCGCCACGGGCTGGATGGCCCTGCGCCGTCCGCGCACGGTTCTGGCCTAAACAGCCCTGTAGCGACGCTCGGCCCAGAGCGCGCCGCCCAGCACGATCGCGACCGCAAACCACAAGGCCGCCGCGCCGATCGTCAGATAGCTCAACGCGCCCAGCGCCCCGCCCGCCGCCAGGCCGGTCCACAGCAGGGCGTAGCGCCACCAGTCATTCGGTTCACCGCCGACCATCGCGCCGGCGATCCGCTGGCCCGCCTTGACCAGGGCGCCGGTCATGTAGGTCAGGCCGACAGCGACGTCGCCGTTGCGCTGGAAGACGGCGTTTTCCGCGCCCATCGCCATCGCGACCGCCGCGACGCCGACCCGGTCATGACCAAGCGCCAGCAGGACAGCACCCGCCGCCAGGAGAACAGCCTCCAGCACCAGCACGGGCGAACGCCGCGTCTCGCCTAGCGCCCGCGCCGTCAAAGCGCCCAGCACCACGCCCGCCACGAAGGCGGCGACCAGCCCGATGACCGTCAACGCCGCCGTCCAGTGGCTCGTCGCCAGAGCCACGCCCAGCCGGGTGGAGTTGCCGCTCATGAACGAAACGAAGAAGCCGCCCAGCTTCAGAAAGCCGATCGCGTCGACATAGCCCGCCACGCCCGACAGCGTCACCGCCAGCGCCACCTCGCCGCGTCCATAGTGCTGCACGCTCTGGCTCCCGCGCAAAAGAAAACGGCCGGATCGTCACCGATCCGGCCGCTCTGCGTCATCAGAAATGTCGACGGCGATTAGCCGACGATTTCTTCTTCCGTGAAGAACTGGGCGATTTCGATGCCGGCGTTCTCCAGGCTGTCCGAGCCGTGGACCGAGTTTTCACCGATCGACAGGGCGAATTGCTTACGGATGGTGCCTTCGTCGGCGTTTTCCGGGTTCGTGGCGCCCATGACTTCGCGGTACTTGGCGACGGCGTTGTCGCCTTGCAGCACTTGGACGACGACCGGCTCAGCGGTCATCTGGGCCACCAGTTCGCCGTAGAACGGACGCTCGGCGTGGACTTCGTAGAACTTCTTGGCTTGGGCTTCGGTCAGCTTCACGCGGCGCTGAGCGACGATGCGCAGGCCGGCGGCCTCGATCACAGCGTTGATGGCGCCGGTCAGGTTGCGACGCGTGGCGTCCGGCTTGATGATCGAGAAGGTGCGTTCGGTCACGACAGTGATCTCACAGAAAAGTTGTGAATTGGGAGGTTGCGGGCTTATAGCCGTGCGCCCCGCCCTCGCCAACCCCACCGCGTAAGCTTCACAAAAATGCTGCAGATCAACGACCTGACCTTCAACGCGTGGGGCCGGCGCTTTTTCGACAAGGCGACCGTCAGCCTGCCGCCGGGGGCCAAGGTCGGCCTGATCGGGCGCAACGGCGTCGGCAAGTCGACGCTGTTCAAGCTGATCCTGGGCCAGTTGCACGCGGGCGATGACGAAATCAGCCTGCCCAAGAACGCCCGCATCGGCTCGGTCGACCAGGAACACCCGGCCACGCCGGTGAGCTTGCTGGAGACGGTGCTGGAAGCCGATATAGAGCGTCACACGCTGATGACGCGCCTGGAGACCGCCGATCCCGAGGAGATGGGCGAGATCTGGGCCCGCCTGATCGAGATCGACTCGGACTCCGCGCCGGCCCGCGCCTCGGAAATCCTGGTGGGCCTGGGCTTCACCCAGGACGACCTGCACCGGCCGATGAGCGAGTTCTCGGGCGGCTGGCGGATGCGCGTCGCGCTCGCCGCAGCCCTGTTCGCCGAGCCGGACATGCTGCTGCTGGACGAACCGACCAACTATCTGGACCTGGAAGGCGCGCTCTGGCTGGAGGCGCGACTGCAGAAGTATCCGCACACGGCCCTGATCGTCAGCCACGACCGCGAACTGCTGAACAACAGCTGCACCCACATGCTGCACCTGGCCGGCGGCAAGCTGGAGCTCTACACCGGCGGCTACGACGATTTCGAAAAGCGCCGCGCCGAGAAGGCGCGCCTGCAACTATCGGCCAAGGCCAAGCAGGACGCCGAGCGCGCCCACCTGCAAGCCTTCGTCGACCGCTTCAAGGCCAAGGCCTCCAAGGCCGCCCAGGCTCAGTCGCGGATGAAGCGTCTGGCCAAGATGGAGCCGGTGGCCACCACAATCGAGGAGCGCGTCGCGCCCTTCACCCTACCCTCGCCGCCCAAGCCCCTGCCCCCGCCGCTGATCCGGCTGGAGAAGGCCAGCGTCGGCTATGAGGCGGGCCGGTCGATCCTGAAGAACCTGAACCTGCGCATGGATCTGGACGACCGCATCGGTCTTCTGGGCGTCAACGGCGCGGGCAAGTCGACCTTCGCCAAGATGATCGCCGGCGCGCTGGGCGTGCAGGCCGGCGAGTTCCACCGCGACAAGAAGATGAAGGTCGGCTGGTTCCACCAGCACCAGATCGAGGCGATGGATCCCAACGATACGCCGCTGGAAATCATTCGCCGGGCCATGCCCGAGGCCTCGGAAAGCTCGCGACGCTCGAAACTAGCCCAGTTCGGCCTCGGTTTCGA
>NCDQ01000228.1:4543-12936 GCA_002280275.1 Caulobacter vibrioides
GAGACCAAGGTCGAGAGCCTGTCGGGCGGCGAGCGCGCGCGCCTGCTGCTGAACCTGGTGGCGATGGACGCCCCGCACATGCTGATCTTGGACGAGCCGACCAACCACCTCGATATCGACAGCCGCCGGGCCCTGCTGGACGCGCTGAACGACTATATGGGCGCGGTGATCCTGATCACTCACGACCGCTCGCTGATGGAGCTGGTCGCCGACCGCCTGTGGCTGGCGGCCGACGGCACGGTCAAGCCGTTCGACGGCGACATGGACGACTACGCCAAGTTCGTGCTGGAGCGCGCCAAGCTGGCCGTGAAGCCGACCCAGGTGGCGCGCGAGCCGGCCCCGGCCGCCGCGGCGCCCGCCCCGAAGAAGGCCGCCGTCGAGCCGCTGCGCCGCAAGGTCGAGGCCGCCGAGCAGGTGATGAACCGGCGCACCCGCGACCTGGCCGAACTGGAGGCCCAGCTGGGAGACCCGGATCTCTACGTCAAGAACCCGGGCAAGGTCGCCGAACTGACCAAGCGCCGCGACAACGCGCAGGCCAAGCTGAACGAGGCCGAGGAGGCCTGGATGACGCTGGCCGAGGAACTGGCCGAAGCCGAGGCCTGAACCAACCTCAGGGTGAACGGCCGCTAAACCATGTCGTTTAGCGCTTCCCGAACACCTGCAGGCGCATCCTGCGGCCTATGAGCACAGGTCATCCCCGCAACCATGTCGTGGCCAACCCCGAGGGGTTGTCATCGCACGTCGTGCTGGAAGCGTTCGCCGAATGGGTGAACACCCGCATTGGCGAGGCCCTGCGGATCGAGATGGATCTGGCCTTCCGTGATCGCCCGTTCGATATCAAGGTGGGCCGCTCGCCGGCCCTGGTCGGCTGGGAGCACAAGTTCATCCAGCCTGGCGCGCCCGCGCCGCGCGGCAAGATGTGGACGGTCTACCGCCTGCATGACCAGAACGACCGTCCGGTTCACTTGCCGCAGTCCGGCGATCTGGTCGAGGACCTGACGCCGCTGCTCGGTGAGCTTGGCTATCTTGGCGTGTTCGAAGACGGCGTGGCGCAGTTTCCGGGCGTGGGTAAGCGCTGATCGCGCACCTCAGCGGCGGCGGTGATCGTCGCGCGGCTTGTCATACAGCGTGCGCAGATAGGCCGTGACGTCGGCGATCTGGATGGCCGTCATCGCCTTGGCGGGCATGGCGTAGTGGCCCACCGACGCGATCGCCTCCAGCTCCCAGTCCAAACGATAGTCGGCATATTTCTTGGCGACCTCGCCGAACGGCGGCGCGTCTGAACGCGGGCTGACGCCGTCCGAAGTGATCGCGTGACAGCTTGCGCATTGCTTGGCCGCGAAGGCCGCGCCCCGGGCCGGCGAGCCTGGAATGGCGTCATTGGCGACACCCGTGGATCGCGACGATTGGGCCAATGACATCGACGGCGCCATCAGGGCCGCCATCGCCAGAGCGTATATCAATAGCTTTCGCATGTCGGTCACTCCCGTCGCTCTGACGATGACTCCTCGCGATGTCGCCACCAACTCCGGACGACCGCGTAAGGTCTGGCCTCTCCGAACACCGCCGTCTCAGGTCGTCACAGGCTCGGGCGGCTCAAGAGCCTCCACCAGCGTCGAGAGCAGCGACATCACGGTCAGCGGCTTGGGCGTAGCCCCATCGAACACCGGGTCCAAAGGTCCGGCGCGCACGTCAGCCGAGAAGGCGATGATCGGCGCCTTGGCGCTGGGCCCGCTCTCCGCGCGGATCCGCAGCGCCGCCGCCACGCCGTCAAGGCGCGGCATGCGCAGATCCATCAGGATGGCGTCATAGGCCGTCGCGCGCGCGGCGGCGACGCCGTCTTCGCCGTCAACGGCTTCCGCCACCACGACACCGACAGCCTCAAGCACCGAGCGGACCAGTTCCCGATTACCAGCGTTGTCATCGACGACCAGCACGCGACGCCCGGGCGGCGGCATGGGAAAGTCGGCGACGCCCTCATCGTCTTGCGCGCCCTGCGTCGACGCGACCGGCGCCGGGATCTCGAACCAGAAGCGCGCGCCCTGCTGCCCATTGCTGGCCACACCGATCTCGCCGCCCATCGGCGTCGATCTGCGCGAACCGAGTGAAGATCAGCGCCTGGTCGGCCTCGCCCACGCCCGGCCCCGAATCGATCACGCTCATGCGCAAGCGGCCCGTCTGGACGTCGTAAGCGGTCTCCAGCACCACCTCGCCCACTTCGGTGAACTTCACCGCATTGCCGACGAGATTCAGCAGCACCTGGCGGACCCGCTCAGGATCCAGGATCAGGCGCCCGGGCATGGCGTCGTCACCCACGGACCGCAGCGTCAGCTGCTTTTCCTGGGCGGGGGGCGTCAGAATCTCGAGAACGTCGGCGACCAGATCGGCGATCGCGACGGGGCGCGGTTGAAGGACGATGCGCCCCTGTTCGAGGCGGGAAAAATCCAGGATGTCGTTGATGGTCGTCAGCAGAGTTTGGCCGCCGGTGGCGATACGGTCGACATAACGCTTCGATCGCGCGCCCAGATCGGCCTCCTCGGCCAACAGGTTGGCGAAGCCGATGACCGCCGTCAGCGGGGTCCGCAGTTCATGGCTCATATTGGCCAGGAACTCGCCCTTCACGGCGGCCGCGGTCTCGGCCTCGGCGCGGGCGGCGCGCAGCGCCATCTCCAGCGTCTTGCGGGCGGTGATGTCGCGGATGATGTCGGTGACGGCTACAGGCTGACCTGTTTCCGGACTGCAGGCGAGCGTGGGCCGCGACTCCAGCCAGATCATCACGCCGTCCTTGCGGAACGCGCGATACTCGACGGTGATGGCCATGACCTCACCTCGGCCGCTGGCCTCCCGCTGGGCCCGAACCAGATCGGCGATGCGCGGAGTGTCCTCCGGGTGAAGGACCTTCATATAGGCCCAGCCCAGCAGGTCTTCGGGCGCATATCCGAGGATCGCGGACGTGGCCGGCGACATGTAGGTCATCCGGCCGTCGAGATCGCTATGGGCGATGATGTCCAGCGCGTTCTCTGCCAACAGCCGATAGCGGGCTTCGCTGAGCTCAGCCTCGGCGCGCGCCTTCACGAGGCTGGCCATGATTTCGCGCCGTTGTCGCTGAAAGGCTGCGGCCGGCAGACTGATGAAGGTCGAGATCGCCAGGAACAGCTGCAAGACCAGAGACTGGTCGTAGGCCCCGCCCTGGATGAGGTTGATCGGCCCGCGTCCCGTGAGCGTCAGCACCAGCGCGATGGTGGCCACCAGAACCGAGCACAGCGCAGCCCCGAACACCTCCTGGCGCCAGGCGGCGATCAGCATCATGGGCGGCAGCAAAAACAACAGCGGATAACGGGTCTGGCCGAACACGATCAGCGCCATCGCGCAGCAGGCCACGACCGATAGAACGCCGTCGCGCGTCAACGGGCGTTCGCGGAGGTAGTGCTTGGCTCTCGGCAACACCAAGAGCGCTGGCCCGATGCACAACATGCCCAGGATGTCGTTCAGCGACCAGGTGATGATGTTGTGCACGAGATCGCCGCCGCGCAGGGCGGTGTGCACAGCGGCCGCGAGCGAGCCGATCACCAGCGGCGCCAGACCGCCGGCCAACAGGACGAAAGCCAGCATGTCGCGCGGCCGTCCCAGATCGATCGCCTCGCCCACCGTCCTACGCACCAGGACAGCCGCGAGAGCGGCCTGCAGCACATTCAGGGGCACCAGGGTCAGGTTGACCAAAAGGCTATCGCCCGCATGTGCGCCGGCGGCCAGACCGCCGACCAGACCGCCCAGGAGGATGGCCGGCCACCGCCTTGAGGGTGATGACAGCAGGACGGCGGCCAGAAAACCGTTAGAGAGCCAGATCGGCGTCACATAGCCATAGGCGCGCGGCGTCTCGACACAGAGATAGGCCAGAACCGCGAAACCGACTGCGGCGACCAGACCGGCCAAGGCCGCTGCGCCCAGATCACTCCGTGATCTTGTCTCCGACGTCGGATTGACGACCATGCTTTGAACCAGCCTTTGAAGGGGCTGATTCTGTTATTTCATGCGCTGCGCCACCACGCCAGAAGAGCTTGGCCGCTTCCACGTTCAGCCGCACTTCACCTGCTGGACGATACCGGTATCGGCGTTGAACAGGATGTTCAGGCGGTCGGCGCGGTAGTCCATGGTCACCGGGCAGGTGGTGCAGGCGACGCGCCAGCGGGACGGGTCGACCGGAGCCGGCAGGCTAGTGCGAGGCTGGCCGAGATAGGCTTGGGCGTCTTTCAGACCGCACTCGTCCTGGGGCTCGCTCTGCGGCGGTGGCGGCGGCGGCAGGGCGATGGCGGGCGGCGCGGTCGGCGTGGACGGCGGCGGCGGCGGTGCGGGTTCGGGCGCGCTGGAGCACCCGATCAGAACCATCGCCGAGATCAACACCGAAGCTGCTCGCCTCATGCCTGCTTCTCCCAACCGCGCTCGGCGCCCTGGCGCCAGTAGGACACCGGATGTCCGGCCTTCTTGAACATGGACCACCGACCCCGCGCCTGAGCCAAGGCCTGATCGTCGCGGCCGTCGAACAACAGGATGCAGCGCGAAACCCCTGAAAGGTCTCCAGGTTCGGCCCCGTCGATGAGAAACAGCGCGTCGCCGCCGTTGAGGTTCCCGTCGTCGGCGGTCAGCAGCACCGGCTGGCGCTCGGCCATCGGCTCGCTGGCCAGGCCGTGCGGCAGGAAGCTGTCTTCCCGATAGGTCCACAGGTGTTGGTCCAGCGCCTCGATCCGACGCGGATCTCCGCCACGCACCAGCGCCTTCCAGCCGCGCCCCAGCGTCTTCTCCAGAAGCTCGGGCAGCACCGCCTCGAGCGGCGAGCGCTCTAGGTGGTAGAACCAGACCTCGCAGGGCGCGGCGGTCATGCTCAGCCTTCGTAGGCGTCGGCGACGAGACGGTTGAGCAGACGCACGCCAAAGCCCACCGCGCCGTCCGGCACGGTCGGATCGGCCGACGGCTTCTTCCAGGCCACCGAGGCGATGTCGAGGTGGGCCCACGGCACGCCGTTGACGAAGCGCTGCAGGAACAGGCCCGCCGTGATCGAACCGGCCGGACGCCCGCCGATGTTCTTCATGTCGGCGATCGGGCTTTCGATCTGCTTTTCGTAGGCGGCCGGCAGCGGCAGACGCCACAGGGCCTCGCGCTCGGCCTTGCCAACGGCCAGAAGTTTCTCTGACAACCCGTCGTTATTGCTGAACAAACCCGCGTAGTCATGACCCAGCGAGATGATGATCGCGCCGGTCAGCGTGGCCAGATCGATCATGAACTGCGGCTTGAAGCGCTCCTGCGTGTACCAAAGCGCGTCGGCCAGCACGAGGCGGCCTTCGGCGTCGGTGTTGATGACTTCGATGGTCTGGCCCGACATCGAGGTGACCACGTCGCCGGGGCGCTGGGCGTTGCCGTCGGGCATGTTCTCGACGAGGCCCAGCACGCCGATGGCGTTGACCTTGGCCTTACGGCCGGCCAGGGCGTGCATGACGCCGGCCACGGCGGCCGCGCCGCCCATGTCCCACTTCATGTCTTCCATGCCGTCGGCCGGCTTGATCGAGATGCCGCCCGTGTCGAAGCAGACGCCCTTGCCCACGAAGGCGATCGGCTGAGCCGACTTATCGGCCGCGCCCATCCACTTCATGATGACGAGTTGGCTTTCGCGGACGCTGCCTTGGCCGACGCCCAGCAGGCTGCCCATGCCCAGCTTGGCCATCTCGGCCTCGCCCAGGATCTCGACCTCCAGACCCAGGCTCTCCAGGCTCTTGGCGCGGGCGGCGAACTCTTCGGGATGCAGGATATTGGCCGGCTCGGAGACAAGGTCACAGGCCTTCTGCGCCTTGACCGGATCGGCGGCGGCGATCTTGACCACCTGCACCGAGGGCTTCTTCTCGGCCTTCTCGGTGGTGCGATACTTGTCGAAACGGTAGGCGGCCAAGCGCGCGCCGAAGGCGGCGCGGGCGGCGGTCTCGGCGTCGGCGCCCAGCTTGAGCACCAGCTCGACCACGCCCGAGGTCTTCACCGCCTGGAAGGCCGACGCAGCGGCCAGTTCGACCGCTTCAGGCTCGACCGCGCCCGAACCATCGACGCCGACCAGAACGACACGCGCAGCTTCCAGTCCGTTCGGCGCGACGAGGTAGCCGGCTTACCAGGCCAGGATCCAACCGTCGTCGGACCTCTCTGATAGCCCGCCAATCTTGACCATTTTCGTGACGCCACGAAAATGATCCTCTGCGAGCTAACCCGTTGTTTCCCCGGCTCGAGTTTGACAGTTCCAAGGCACATTTCCTCCCCACCTCCTGCAACGGCGCGGGTTTCAGGGCGATGAGGCGCCAAAAACCTAGATACACGGGTTGTTGATCTTTCGCCCTCAATCCCGCTACCGTGCCGTGCATGTACTTGAGACAGAGCAAACAGAAGCGGGCCGACGGGCGGGAGATCACCTACCTGCAGCTGGCCGAGAACGTGTGGGATGCGACGAAGGGGCGTTCGCAGGCACAGATCGTGTTCAACTGCGGCCGTGCCGACGATCCGGAGGTCATCGAGCGGCTGCGCCGCCTGGCCAAGAGCATCCTGCGCCGCTGCTCGCCCGAGGCCATCGTGGCCGACGATCCGGGCTGGCGGCTGGTGTGCGCGTGGCCCTACGGCGATGTGCACGCACTTCAGGCGGTGTGGCAGCGGCTCGGGATCGATGCCATCGTGCGTGCGCAGGCGCACGGCCGGCGCTTCGGCTTCGAGATGGAGCGGGCGCTGTTCGCACTGGTGGCCAATCGCGCGTGCGCGCCTGCCTCCAAACTCTATTGTCATGAACAGTGGCTCAAGGAGGACGTGCACATCGAAGGTACTCAAGCCCTGGCGCTGCACCAGCTCTACCGCGCGATGGACTTTCTCGAGGCGAACAAGGCGGCGATCGAGCAGGCGATCTTCTTCCAGGTCGCCGACCTGTTGAGTCTGGACGTGGAGATCGTCTTCTACGACACCACCTCGCTGCACTTCGAGATCGACGACGAGGACAGCGCTACGTGGCGCCCAGAAAGCGCGGCTACAGCAAGAACGGCCGGGGCGATGCACCGCAGATCGTGGTCGGCCTGGCAGTCACCCGCGACGGCTTCCCGGTGCGCCACTGGGTGTTTCCGGGCAACACCGTCGATGTCACCACGGTGGCCCAGGTCAAGGAAGACCTCAAGGGCTGGCAGCTCACCCGCTGTCTGTTCGTCGGGGACGCCGGCATGGTCTCGCAGGCCAACTTCCAGGCGCTCGCCAAGGGCGGCGGCAAGTATCTGATGGCGATGCCGATGCGCCGTGGCGACGAGGTGACCGAAACAGTGCTCTCGCGCCCGGGGCGCTACCGCAAGATCGCCGACAACCTCGAGGTCAAGGAGGTCGTCGTCGGCGACGGCGAGCGCCGCCGCCGCTACGCGGTGTGCTTCAACCCGCAGGAGGCCCGCCGTCAGCGTGCCCATCGCGACGAACGCATCCGCGAGCTCGAGGCCGAGCTTGCATGCCTGGCCGATCAGGACGAGGGCGGACACAGCAAGCGCGTGTGCGCGCTTCGCAGCAGTGCCCGCTACGGACGCTTCCTGAAGGAGACCAAGCGGGGCCTGGCCATCGACCGGCAGGCCATCGCCGAACTCGAACGCTTCGACGGCAAGTTCGTCGTCCACAGCAACGATGACACCCTCACCGCCGAGGACATGGCGCTCGGCTACAAGCAGCAGCAGCGCGTCGAAGAAGCTTGGCGCACGATGAAGGGCGGCCTGCGCATGCGTCCGGTGTTCCACTGGGCGCCCCACCGCATCCACGCCCACATCGCGATCACCGTGCTGTCGCTGCTACTGGAACGCGTGATCGAGCACGCCTGCCAGGATACTTGGCGCAACGTGCGCGACGACCTCAAGCGCATTCAGCTCGCGCAATTGTCCAGCCCCAACGGCACCGTCTGGCAGGTCACCGAACCCACGGCGGAAGCGGCCAATCGACTGAAAGCATTGAAGATCAAGCCGCCGCCGGCCATCCTCCGGCTCGACTGAGCCCGACTCCCGCATAGATACACGGCTGTTTCCGGTGCCTCGCCGGACGCCTTGTGCTGCGCGCCTTGCGGCGGGACGTGTTACTTGGTGGTGTCAAAGTCAGGCCTGGAGACGGTGTTCCGCCCTCAGGATTCGCTGCGCGGAGCCTTTGCCGGACGCGCACTCACCGGCGACTGGATGCTCACGGTATCCGACAAGGAGATGTCCGGCGATAGTGGGCTCTTCGTGTCCTGGGCCATGCGCGTCAACGACCCGGTAGACGGCGCCGGCGGGGACAGCGGCGACAGCGGCGACAGCTCACAGAACCCTGTACCCGAACCCGCCACCCTTGCGCTGCTCGCACTCGGACTGCTCGGCACGGGC
>NCDQ01000229.1 GCA_002280275.1 Caulobacter vibrioides
GGCGGATCTCTGGTGATCTGCGGCCATTCCGAGCGGCGCACCAGCCATGGCGAGACCTCCGCAGAGGTCGCCGGCAAGGCTGAAGCGGCGGCGGCGGCGGGCCTGGAGCCGATCGTCTGCGTTGGCGAGACCTTGGAAACACGCGAGGCGGGCGACGCGGTGGCCTTCGTTGTGGCCCAGGTGCGCGAGTCGCTCCCCGCGTCGCTGGCCGGCAAGGCCTTCAACCTCGCCTATGAGCCGCTGTGGGCGATCGGAACGGGCCGCAC
Source organism: Caulobacter vibrioides (assembly GCA_002280275.1). Classification (GTDB taxonomy): domain Bacteria; phylum Pseudomonadota; class Alphaproteobacteria; order Caulobacterales; family Caulobacteraceae; genus Caulobacter; species Caulobacter vibrioides_A. Next base: position 267 of record NCDQ01000229.1, read on the forward strand.
AGCGTCGGTCGACAACATCGTGGAAATGCACGCCGCGATCCGCGCCGAGCTCGCAGCGATCTTTGGTGATCAGGGCAAGGTTGTCCCCATTCTCTACGGCGGCTCCGTCAAGCCCGAAAACGCGAGCGAGATTCTTGCGGCTGCGGAAGTCGGCGGCGCCCTGGTGGGGGGCGCTTCGCTGAAGGCGACGGACTTCCTGGCCATCATCCGAGCCGCCTAGACCTCATGATCCTTCCAAGGACAGGCCGTGCTCACGCACGGTCTGTCCCAGAATCCTTGACATCGCGGCGCCCACGTGCGCCTTACCGCGCCTTGCAAATCACCGCGTATTCAAGACTTTCATGACCGCCATGCACGCCTATCGCACCCACAACTGCGGCGCCCTGCGCGCTTCCGACACCGGCGCGGCCGTGCGTCTGTCGGGCTGGATTCACCGCAAGCGCGACCACGGCGGTCTGGTCTTCATCGACCTGCGCGACCACTACGGTCTGACGCAGTTGGTGCTGCACCCCGAAACGCCGGGTTTCAACGTTGTCGAGCGCCTGCGCGCTGAAAGCGTGATCCGCGTGGACGGCGAAGTCATCGCGCGCGACGCCAGCGTTGTGAACCCGAACCTGCCGACCGGCGAGATCGAGATCCGCGTCTCGGCCGTCGAGGTGCTGTCTGAGGCCGCCGAGCTGCCGCTGCCGGTCTTCGGCGAGCCGGACTATCCCGAAGAGATCCGCCTCAAGCACCGTTATCTCGACCTGCGTCGCGAGACGTTGCACAAGAACATCGTCCTGCGCTCGCGCGTGATCCAGTCGATCCGCAACCGCATGTTCGCGCAGGGCTTCAACGAGTTCCAGACGCCGATCCTGACCGCCAGCTCGCCGGAAGGCGCGCGCGACTTCCTGGTGCCCTCGCGTCTGCACCCCGAGAAGTTTTATGCGCTGCCGCAGGCGCCCCAGCAGTTCAAGCAGCTGCTGATGGTGTCGGGCTTTGACCGTTACTTCCAGATCGCGCCCTGCTTCCGCGACGAAGACCTGCGCGCCGACCGTAGCCTAGAGTTCTACCAGCTCGACGTTGAGATGAGCTTCGTCACTCAGGAAGACGTCTTCGCGGCCATCGAGCCGGTGATGCACGGCGTGTTCGAGGAGTTCTCGAACGGCAAGCCCGTGTCGCCGATCGACGGCACGCACACCTTCACCAACGACTTTGGCCAATCGTTCGAGCACAAGGGCTTCGAGCGCCTGACCTATGCCCAATCGATGGCCTGGTACGGCAGCGACAAGCCGGACCTGCGCAACCCGATCAAGATGGCGAACGTCTCGGAGCACTTCCGTGACGGCGGCTTTGGCCTGTTCGCCAAGATCCTCGGCGCCGACGCCAAGAACCAGGTGTGGGCAATTCCCGCGCCGACCGGCGGTTCGCGGGCGTTCTGCGACCGAATGAACAGCTGGGCTCAGGGCGAAGGCCAGCCGGGCCTGGGCTACGTGTTCTGGAGCGAAGACCAGGGCGGCTGGGGCGGCCCGATCGCCAAGAACCTGGGCGAGCCGACCCAGCCGATGTTCGAGTGGAACGAGGAGGAGAAGAAGGTCGACTTCTCGCACAACCCGTTCTCGATGCCGCAAGGCGGTCTGGAGGCCCTGGAGACCCAGGATCCGCTGACCATCCGCGCCTACCAGTATGACATCGTCTGCAACGGCTATGAGCTGTGCTCGGGCGCGATCCGGAACCACAAGCCCGAGATCATGCTCAAGGCCTTCGCCACCGCCGGCTACGGCCCCGAGGTGGTCGAGGAGCAGTTCGGCGGCATGTTGAACGCCTTCCGCTACGGCGCGCCGCCACACGGCGGTCTGGCGCCCGGCATCGACCGCATCGTCATGCTGCTGGCCGACCAGGTCGCCATCCGCGAAGTCATCGCCTTCCCGCTGAACCAGCAGGGCCAGGACCTGCTGATGAACGCGCCAGCCAACGTGCTCGACAAGCAGTTGAAGGAACTGCACATCCGGACCGCGCCGCCCATCAAGGTGTAGGCCCGATCGAAAGCGGATCATGAAAAAGCCCTCCGATCTTATGATCGGGGGGCTTTTTTGCTTCCCGTTAGAGTCGCCTCACTGTTTCGGAGACTTGGGCGGTTTTGGCGGAGCAGGGGGCGCGGCCGGCGCCGGCGGCGCTTTTGGAACCGCACGTAGCAGCATGAAGTGCTGGCCGCCGCGCAGACCGTTGCACGTCCTGACGTTCAGCCCAGAAGGCAGGCGCGTGGACCCGTCGCCGCAGGCGTCGTCTAGCTGGTCCTGATCCAGGCCCCGGGCGCTAGACAGATCGGCGGCGCTGAGATTGACCATCGACAGGTCAGCGTTGCGGAAGTCTGCGCCGCTGAAGATCGCGCCGCGCAGGTTCGAGCCGGTCATGTCGGCGTTGTGGAACCTGGCGCCGTCGAAGCGCGCGCCCTGGAAGTTGGCGTTGTTGATGTCGGCGTTCGAGAAGTCAGCGTCGCGGGCGTTGGCGCCTGACAGATTGGCGGCGATCAACTCCGCATTGGCGAAACGCGCCTTCTGCAGGTTGGCGCCGGCCATGTTGGCGGCGTGCAACTCGGCCGAAGACAAATCCACGCGGACCAGCGTCGCCTGAGCGAAGTTGGCGCCGCTGCTCTCGACGCCGGACATGCGGGCGTCGGTGAAGTTGGCGCGGGTGAAGTTGGCGCCGCGCATCTCAGCGCCGCGCAGATCGGCACGACTCAGATCGGCCCAGCTGAACTGCGAACCATAGAAGATCGCGCCCCGCAGATCGGCCCCGATGAGAACGGCCTTTGTGAAGTTGGCGCCCGTGAACTTGGCGTTCATCAGCTTGCGACCCGCGAGGTCGCAGTTGGCGCACATGCCGCCGAAGGAGGTCAGCTTGGCGACGTCCTTATCTTCAGTCCGGGCGCTCGCCTGACCGGTCATGGCCAGCAGGCTCAGCGTCAAGGCGGCGATGGAAACGCCCAAGCGGGACATCGACTTCTCCGTGCAGTCCATACGCGACTGTGTGAGTTACGGTTTGAACCGTCGGAGGGGTAGAGGCCACTTAAATTGCGGTAATGACGAGGATTTAACGGCAGCGCGGGATCGAAAGTCCGCGCGGTAACAACGTGGAGTCGTCGCCGCAGGCCTGATTCAACTGGCTCTGCTTCAGACCTGCGGCGCGGCCCATTTCGGCGCCCGAGAAGTTCACGCCCGCGAGCCTTGCGCCCGTGAAGTTCGCGCCCTGCAGATAGGCGCCGACGAAGCTGGCGTTCGTAAGATCCGCGCGCGCGAAACTGGCGGCGCTCAGGACCGCTCCATAGGCGTTGACGTCCCTGAGGTCGCCGCCTGCGAAGCTTGTCCGGTTCATGACGGCGGTCGACAGATCTGCCTGCCGCAGCCGCGCACCGGCTAGGTTCTTGCCTTTCAGGGTCAGGTTCGACAGATCCGCCTGGAAGAGGTTGCAGCGTGGGCAGTTGGCGCCGTTGCGCACGGCCGCGATCTGGCCGGCGTTCTGAGCGCTGACCGGGTGCGCGGCGAACAACGCCACGCCAAGGGTGGCGGCTGCGAGCAGGGCGATCGGTTTCATTCTGGCGCACGTTCCGAGCGAAGAGGCAGGGTCCACCCTGACCCAGCAAGCTTAACGCCAGCCAAACGCACTCAGGAGGACGCCATCGGGCCGGGACGTTCAGATTGCGCGCCGCAGGTGTCGCAGACGGTCATGCCGCCGCGCCTCACGAGAGAGAGGTCCCCACACGCCGGGCACATTTCACCATCCGCCCCGGGCCGGTCAGCGGCTTCCAACCGACGCTGGCCGAAGCTGGCGAACACCAGATTGTCGGGCGTGGCCCCGCGTGAAAAGCCCTTGGAAATGAAGCGGCTGGCGGGGACCGGATCGGCGTCGTCGTCCAGCAGCTCGTCCTCGGCGAGGCGCTTGCCGGCGCCCAGCCCGTCGGCGTTGAACTCGCCGGGGTCGCCATTGGCGAGGTCGTCGCGACCAAGGTACGAAACGCCCAGCTCTCGGAAGATGTAGTCCAGGATGGATGTCGCGGACTTGATCGAGTCATTGCCCGTGACCGGACCCGCCGGCTCGAACTTGGTGTAGACGAAGGCGTCGACGAATTCATCCAGCGGTACGCCGTGCTGCAGGCCCAGCGAGACGGCGATGGCGAAATTGTTCATCAGGCTCCGGAAGGCGGCGCCTTCCTTGTGCATGTCGATAAACAGCTCGCCGAGCTCGCCGTCCTCGTACTCGCCGGTGTGCAGATAAACCTTGTGCCCCCCAACGGCGGCCTTCTGGATGTAGCCCTTGCGACGGTCGGGGAGGCGACGGCGCGAGCGGTCGCGCTCGACGATCTTTTCGACGACGCGCTCGGTCACCATTGGTTCTCGCGCCGGAGCGGGGCGGCGCAGGGCGCGAACACCGGCCCTGGCCGCCGCAGCCTGAGCGCGAACCGCGTCGGCCGGACGGGCATCGTGAGGGATCAAGACCGTCACCGCCGTGGGCAGGCAGGCGAAGCTCTCCACGGCCGCGAGCATCGCCAAGCGTTCGGGGAAGGTGGCGCTCTCCACCGAACGGAAGGCCTCGCGAAGGTCGGCGTTTAGCGCTTCGCAGTCGCCCAAGGTTCCGGCGCCGAGAGCGTGTCGCTCAGCCGCCGCGATCTCCGCAGCAGCGAAGTCGGCGAAGGCCAGGGTGTCGAAGTCGCGACGGGCGACGTCCTCCGCCGACGCGCCCAGGACGTCGCGCAGGAAGCCGGCTCCGACCACGGACGGGGCGAAGGCGGCGCGGATCCCGTGATGCTCGCGAAGGGCGTTCTCGGCCTTCTCGATCTCATGGGCGGTAAAGCCACGCGCCTGAAGCATGGCGTGATCGATCGCGGGGCTTTCGGCCAGCGATCCATGCCCAAGCGCATGGCGGCGGGCGGCGTCGAGATCGACGCCCTCGGAGGACAGCGCTTCGAAGGCGGCGGCGCTGAACGTCGGCAACAAGAAGCCATCGGCCGTCTGGGCCACCGAAACCGGCGACATGGCGCCCGCCGGGCCCACGGGGGCGCCACCAAGACGCAGCGTCGCCTCGGCGTCGATGAACGGACCGACCAAGCCGGCCGAGCGCAAACCGTGCTTGCGGGCCAGGGCGTGCGCTGTCGCCAGCGCGGCTGCGGCTTCTGTCGCCAGCGCCGAGCGCAGCGCGGCGGCCCGGACCCGGCGTTCGGCCAAGGTCTTCAGGACGCCTTGGCGGTCTTGGGCGAAGATCGGGTCCTGCCCCAGGGTGGTCGCCGCCTCAGCGCTGGCGGAAAGCGCAGCGCCGACAGCCAGGGCCCACAAGGCGGCTGCGCCATCTCGGCCTTCGACGCTGGTTTGGCTGTAGCCCTGGCTCAACAGGCAGTCGCCCACGCCCGCCAGCGAGAGCCGAGCAGGCCGCTCGCCGCGGTCCAGCTCCAGGGCCGTGGCCCAGAGATGGCAGACGAAGGTGAAGCGCTCGATGTCGAACCCGTCAGCGTCCAGGAAGGCGCTGGCGTCAATCGCCGCGCCAATCGCCACACCGCGCGACAGGGCTTCCGCGTCGGTCGGCGCTAGCGCCAGCGTCAGGGCGCTCGTTTCCCAGCCGACCTGGGCCGCCAAGGTCGCGGCTTCGTCGCCGGCGGACACGCCCTGCCGGGTGGCCGCGACGACCATAGGCGGATCACGATCGGGTGCGAGGCTGGTCAGAGGGGCCCGGGCCTGATCGGCCATGGCGATGGCGTCGAGGATCGTCTGATCATCCGCGCCCAGCTCGCGCGCCTTGCGCGCGGCCCGAGCGAGGGCCGGATTCTTACGCACGTCCGAGCAGGCCCGACTGTCGCCCTGACAGCGGCGGACAGCATCGGCGACGTGTTCAAGCGCAGCATTCAGCCGCGCGGACGCCTGGGCGGCCAGATCTCGGCTACGACGGCGGGCCAGAATGCCGCGCGCCTGAGTTTGGAATTCGAACTCGGTGATGTCCGGCAACAGTTGGAGGCCTGCCTGGCCACCAGTCGGTGTGGCGATTCCAGACAGCATGGTGGTCAGCAACGCCTCGCGAAACGCATCGGCGTCGGCCTTGTCGCCAAACAGACCGTGTGAAAGGCCAAGCTGGGCTACGCGCCCGGCGTAGCGCGCGGGCCCGCCGCCGAGCGGCGCCTTGGGTTCGACCTCGCCCCCCCAGTCCAGCCAGGCTTCGACCTGGGCGTCGGACCAAGAGGCGGGGGCGGAGACGACCTCGATACCGTCAGCCCTTTCCAGGTCGCGCCATTCCATCGCGGGAGCAAGACCTGCGGCTTTGGCGGCGGTTCGCATGGGCTTTTCCTGGTCCGGGTGCCAGCTTGAGTGCTTACCAAATCCCTAACGTGTGATTCCACGCGGCAGGGAAGGGCGTAAGGTCGCACCACAAGCTAGAGCCTCGATCCGCGACCCTCAATAGATGTTGCGGGTGAAGGGCCGCTAATCCACAAGATGTTGAAGTTCGCCGCGACGGGCGCGCGGCTGGACGGTGGCGGCGCGGGGCGCTATGGTCCGCCCGCTTCGCCGCGCTTATCGCGGCCGTGCAAAGCCTTGCAGATTCAGGTGCGAACGTAGTGCTGAAAGCGATCTTCACGTGGTGGAACGGCGCGACCTTGGGGCAGCGTTTCCACATCGGCCGCCGCGGTGTCTTCGTGGGTCAGGACGACTACGGCAATCGCTATTTTGAAGCGCGCGACAACAGCGACAGTTATGACCAGCGTAAGCGCCGCTGGGTGATCTACAACGGCTATGCCGAGGCCTCGAAGGTCCCGGCCGAATGGAGCGGCTGGCTTCACTACACGCTGGATGAGCCGCCGACACGCGATCCGCTGAAGCGCCGCGAGTGGGAGAAGGACACGCTCCCGAACCTGACCGGCACTGTTCACGCCTGGCGGCCGAAGGGCTCGCTGGCCCGTGGCGGTGAGCGTCAAGCCGCCACGAGCGACTATCAAGCCTGGTCTCCGGAATAGGGACATGGCCCGCCGGGCGTCCCTGATCGCGACGGTTAGCGTCCTCTCCGGCTTGGCCGTGACGGGTATCGCCTTCGCGCGTCAGTCAGCGGCGCCTCAGACCCAGACCCCGGCCGCAGCGCCGTCTGCAGTTCCAGCGCCAACAGCGCCTGCCCCGAGGCCGGCGCCGACGACGCCGGTCGGAGAACTCAGACCCGCCCAACCGGTCCAGGTCGCGCCCGCCACGACCAATCCGAACCCGCCGGCGTCGCCCGCGTCGGGCGCCGCGCCCCAGGCCAAGCCGGCCCCCACGACGACCAAACCCGCCGAGCCCGCCAAACGGGCGCGCTATTCGGTGGCCATCCTGCAGGCGCTGGACAAGGTCACGACCGAAACCATGCGGTTCGAAGTCCCGATCGGTCAGCCGATTCGCTACAAGACCCTGATCTTCACCGTGCGGGCTTGCGAGACCGCCGCCGCCGACGAGGTCGCACCGGAATCGGCGGCCTATGTAGTGATCGACACACAGCCCAAGGCTCAGGCCGGTCGCGCCGCTCCGCCAGGGCGGCAGATCTATAAAGGGTGGATGTACGCCAGTTCGCCGGGCCTGAACCCGCTGCAGCACCCGGTCTATGACGCCTGGCTGATCGCCTGCAAGCAGTCGATCCCGGTCGCGCCGGCCGCTAAGCCGTAGAAGTCGCCCTGGGCCGCCAGGGCCTTAGACAGCCGCCGGCGATAGTCCGCGCGGCTGATTTCCGTGACGCCGAACTGCGCCAGATGCTCGGTGAGAAACTGGGTGTCCAGCAGGTCGTACCCGCCCGCGATCAGGCGCGCGACGAGATGGACAAGCGCCACCTTGCTGGCGTCCCGCGCGGTCGAGAACATGCTTTCGCCGAAGAAGGCCCCGCCCAGCGACACGCCGTAAAGGCCTCCAACGAGCTCATCACCGAGCCAGGTCTCGACGCTATGGGCGAGCCCACGGGCGTAGAGCTGGCCATAGAGCCGCTGGATCGGGTGGTTGATCCAGGTGTCGAGCCGTCCGGACCGCGAGGCGGCGCAGTTCTCGATCACCGCGTCAAAGGCGGTGTCGACGCGAACCTCGTACGGTCCATTGCGAACCGTTCGGGCCAGGCGCTTGGGAATGTGGAAAGTCCCGAGCGGCAGCACGCCGCGCCGCTCGGGATCGATCAGAAAGAGGCTCTCGTCCTCTCTTGCGTCGGCCATCGGAAAGACGCCGCGCGCATAGCAGGCGATTAGGTCGTCGACCGTGAAGGCGTCGTCCATCGCCAGCCTCGGATCAGGCTTCTTGAGCTTTGATCCAGCGTTCGAGCCAGTGGATGTTGTAGTCCCCGGCCAGGATGTCGGGCTGCACCAGTAGGTCCTGGAACAGCGGGATCGTCGTTTCGACACCGCCGACCACCATCTCGCCCAGGCAACGCTTCAGGCGCGCGATGCACTCGGCGCGGTCGCGGCCATGGACGATCAGCTTGCCGATCAGGCTGTCGTAGTACGGCGGGATCGCGTAGCCGGTGTAGATCGCAGAATCCAGGCGAACGCCCAGGCCGCCAGGCGCGTGGAAGTCGGTGATCACGCCCGGCGAGGGCGTGAAAGTCCGCGCGTTCTCGGCGTTGATCCGGCACTCGATCGCGTGTCCCTCGAAGACAACGTCGTCCTGGGTGAACGATAGCGGCAGGCCGGCGGCGATGCGGATCTGCTCGCGCACCAGGTCGATGCCCGTGATGGCTTCGGTGACCGGGTGTTCGACCTGCAGACGGGTGTTCATCTCGATGAAGAAGAACTCGTCGTTCTCCCACAGGAACTCGATGGTCCCGACGCCCAGATAACCGATGGCCTTGACCGCATCGACGACGATCTTGCCGATCTTGGCGCGACCTTCGGCCGACAAGGCGGGCGAGGGGGCCTCTTCCAGCACCTTCTGGTGACGGCGCTGC
>NCDQ01000719.1 GCA_002280275.1 Caulobacter vibrioides
TGCAGCGCGACATCCAGACAGGCCGAGACGTTGGCGTCTTCCTTCTTGGCCTGTTTGAGACGGGGCTCTAGGTCAATCGCCTGGGCCAAGGTCACCGGCGCGGCCGGGTTGTTGGGCACCATCTTGCAGAGCCGGTCGACGAGGCCAAGCGGCAGTTGCATCACCCGCCCGACGTCACGCAGCACGGCGCGCGCCTGCAGCGAGCCGAAGGTGATGATCTGGGCCACGCGATCACGGCCATACTTCTCCTGCACATAGGAGATCACCTCTTCGCGCCGCTCCTGACAGAAGTCGACGTCGAAGTCGGGCATCGAAACCCGCTCGGGATTGAGGAAGCGCTCGAACAGCAGGCCAAACCTCAGTGGATCGAGGTCGGTGATGGTCAACACCCAGGCGACGAGCGAACCTGCGCCCGAACCCCGTCCGGGGCCGACCGGGATCCCGTGGGCCTTACCCCACTTGATGAAGTCCGAAACGATCAGGAAGTAGCCCGGGAAGCCCATCTTCTTGATGATGCCGAGCTCGAAATCGAGCCGCTTCCAGTAGTCTTCCTCGGGCGCTGAAAGAGTCAGGCCTTCGAGGCGCATCTTCAGGCCTTCGCGCGCCTGGTGCTCGAGCTCCTCGGCCTCGTTGCGGCCGTCGCCTGTCGGGAAACTGGGCAGGATCGGGTCGCGCTTGTGCACCATGAAGGCGCAGCGCCGGGCGATGTCGAGCGTGTTGTCGCAGGCTTCGGGCAGGTCGGCGAAGAGCTTGCGCATCTCGTCCGCCGACTTGAACCAGTGCTCCGGCGTCACCCGGCGGCGCTCGTATCGTGGTCATAGGCCCAGTTGACCAAGCCCGGCTCTGCAGCCGCCTGCCGAGGAAGCCCATGCCGCTGGAGCTCGACATAGAACCGGTCACCAAACACGCGATGCATCTCGGCCAGCGCCGCTGAAGCCTCGGCGGTCTTGCCGGCGGCGAACAGCGCATCGACCGGCCCATCGGTTCCGCCCGAAAGCAGGATCAGGCCTTCGCTATATTCTGCGACCTTGGCCCAGGGCACGACCGGCTCAGGCAGCTCGGCGCTGTCGAGGTAGGCGATCGAGGACAGCTCAGAAAGGTTGAGATAACCCCGTTCGTCCTGGGCCAGCAGCATGACGGTCGGCGCGCGCGCCCAGCGCTCCGTCGGGCCGCCGCCGATACCGACGACAGGAATGGCGCAGCCGATGATGGGCTGGACCCCTGCGTCCTTGGCATAGGACGAGTATTCAAGGGCTCCAAAAAGATTGGCGCGGTCAGCAAGGCCGGCGGCGGGCATCTTAGCCTCGGCGGCCAGTTTGCCGATCTGGTCAGCCTTGATGGCGCCTTCCAGCAGTGAATAGGCCGAACGGACTCGCAGGTGGACGAAACCCTGTCCTTCCCCGTCCGCCATGACCGACCTCCGCTAGATCATCGCCATGTGGCGACTCAGGCCACCAGATTGGCGACCGTGCACATCATCCAGACGAAGCCGACCACGGAAACAAGGGCCAAAGACTCACGCGCCACACGGATCATCGGAACCTCCACAGATTTCTTGTTTTGTTCCATATTTCCTTTTCGTTCTGTTCACAAGATGTTCCGCCGCCTCCTTGCGTGTTTTCTTCGCACCAACCCTCGCAGAACCCCGGGCGTTCGCGAAACGGGTGGCCAAGCCGCAGGGAGTCGGCCAGATCAACG
>NCDQ01000230.1 GCA_002280275.1 Caulobacter vibrioides
GCATGAACACCGGCACGGGCCTCTCCGAAGGCGTGGCGATGATCGGCAAGCAGATCACCGCCATCAGCGACACTTCGACCCTTAAGAACGGTACGGCGACCTTCTCTTGGACCCAGCCCAGCGCCTCGGCGTCGCTGAAGGTCGAGATCAAGAACCCCGCCGGCAAGGTGGTCCGCACCTTGACGCCGGATGATCAGAAGAGCGGCGACCACACCATCACTTGGGATGGCAAGGACGACAGCGGCGCTCAACTGCCCGACGGCGGCGTCTACGGCATCGTCGTGACGGCCAAGACTGGCGACGGCAAGGAAATCAAGGCGACCAACATCAAGGGTCGTGCCGAGGGCGTGGTGACCGCCGTCGACAACGCCACCGGTCAGCCGATGGTCGTGGTCGATGGCAAGACCATCCCCGTCGACAACGTCGTCGGCATCAAGGCGGCGGCCTAGAGCACTCACCAGGCCGAGGCGGCCTGAACCCCCCATCGACCGGGCGTCAGAAAGACGCCGACGCGGTCCCCGGAAGACGGTCTTCCCGCGGATCCAAACGCAAACAGCGCTGAACCCTCGTCCCCCCATTTTTGTAGGAATTCAGTCATGAGCATCAACAGCGCCATGCTCGCCGGCGTTTCTGGGCTGATCGCGAACTCTTCGGCCCTGGCCGCGATCTCCGACAATATCGCCAACGTCAACACGGTCGGCTTCAAGCGGTCGACCTCGAATTTCTCAACCTTGGTGACCTCGGGCACGAAGAACCAAGCCTACAGCGCCGGTGGCGTTACAGCGACCACACACCAGTTCATCAGCCAGCAGGGCCTGACTCAATCCACGACATCGAACCTTGATCTATCGATCTCAGGCTCAGGTTTCTTCGTAACGACCGAGAAAGCCGAGAATTTGACGGCTGCCGATACCCGGTCATTTACGCGCGCAGGTTCTTTCCAGTTGGACAGCCTGGGCTACCTGCGCAACGACGCGAATCTGTATCTGCAAGGCTGGCTGGCCGATCCGGTCAGCGGCACGATCACGCCCGATCCATCCGACCTGACGCAACTGTCCTCAATCAATGTTGGTAGCGTCGGTGGTACCGCCGAGAAGACGACTCGGGTTGGCGTCAACGCCAACCTGCGATCGGAGCAGCCCGTCGCGGCCGCTGTTTCTTACAAGGTTGGTACGGCCGGTACGCCATCCTTCACAAACGTCGCGACAACACCGGCGACGACCGCTAGGTCGTACGACGTGATCTATAGTTCGACCGGCATCGCCAATCCGGCCGGCTCGGGCAATAACGAGTATCAGGTCGAGATAAAGGAAAACGGCGTCACCATCGCCTCCGGCGTCGTCGGCTACGATGCTGCGACCGGCAATATTGCGACGTCGAACCTGAAGCCGAAGGGCGCGGCGGCCGGCAATGGCACGACGACCGACGTCGATATCGACACCGCCGCGACCCCGACCACGGTGTCGCTGGCCGACCTCGGCATCGACACCGACGCCGACGCCAAGCTCGGCAAGCTCTATGATCCTTCGACCTGGTCTATGTCGGACTATGCTAAGGACACCGCCAAGGGCGTGAAGCCGGACTTCGAGATCCAGATCCCTCTGTCGGACTCCAAGGGCGGCCAGCGCACCGTGACGCTGTCGCTGCTGAAGGCGCCGGGGCCGAACCAGTGGTACGCCGAACTGCGCGCCAAGCCGGGCGACCTAGCCAACAACGCCAACGGCCAGATCAGCACGGGCATCATCGAGTTCACCACTGACGGCAAGCTGAAGAGCACGGGTGGTCTGTTCGGCACCACCAGCCCCACGTCAATCACGATCAAGAACTCGGGCTATGTCGATCCGCCTGTCACGCCCCCGGCCGTGCAGCCGCCGGCGCCGCCGACATGGGCCGACGGTCTGGGCATCGACACGCAGGAGGTCCAGATCGACCTCGCCAACGCCGCTGGCGGTCTGACCCAGTATAACAGTCAGTCTGTCGTACAGTCTGTGAACACGAACGGTACGGCCTTCGGTAACCTGACCAATATCGAGGTCGATGAGGATGGCTATGTCTCGGCCATTTTCGACAATGGCGTCACGCGCCGGATCGCCCAGGTCGCCATCGCCACCTTCTCCAACCCGAACGGCCTGAAGGGCGTCAATGGAAACGCCTACCGGGTTACCAATGAGAGCGGCACCTACAGCCTTAAGGCTCCGGGTGAGGGCGGTTCGGGCGTAATCGCCCCCTCTACCCTTGAAGCCTCGACCGTTGATCTGTCCCAGGAGTTTACCGGCCTGATCACTACTCAGCGCGCCTACTCGGCTTCGTCGAAGATCATCACGACCGCCGATCAGATGCTTGAGGAGCTCTTGAATATTAAGCGCTAATCATAGGGCTTAACATTCTTTAATTCTTGTGTTTCACACTGAGACACTACGGACTGCTAAGGAGCCATCTTGTTTAGGCCTTTCTTTACTATTGGAATTAAGCCGCTGTTATTAGGCGGCGCCTATAGTGGCCTTCAACAGTGATGGTTGTGGGAAAGGCGTAAAGCCATGTTGCAGCAGCAGCGCACCAACAGCCGGGGTGAAAAGTACGTCATCGGTCCGACCGGTGCGCCTCTCACTCTGGCGGATTTGCCGCCCGCGGAGACCCAGCGTTGGGTCATCCGTCGGAAGGCCGAGGTCGTGGCCGCCGTCCGCGGGGGTCTGCTCTCGCTCGACGAGGCGTGCGATCGTTACAAGCTGACGAACGACGAGTTCCTCAGCTGGCAGCAGTCGATCGATCGGCACGGCCTGGCGGGCCTGCGGACCACTCGGATCCAGCAGTACCGTTAAGAAGGACAGGGTGTGTTGATGTGACCGCCCTTCTTCGCCTCGACAACCCAGCGGGCCATGCGCCTCAAGGGTTTGACGACGTTCAGCGGCCGCGCCCGAAAGGGCGCGGCCGCGACGTTTTGGCGCCTGCGGAACGCACGACGGCCGGCAGATATAAACGCCTCGTTTACCTTGTACTGGGTAAATCCTGCCTACCGGCGAGCGCTTCGTATGCGTTTGGCGGGCTTCCCCTCGGGGATTGTTGACGCAGGGGATGGGGCTTCGTGGAAAGCTTTCTGGGTTCAATCAGGCAGTTCGGCGTCGGGCGTCTCGCCGCGATGCTGGGTGTCGGGGCGGGCGTCGTCGCCGTGCTCGTGGCCCTGGTCATGTTCATGGGCAAGGAGCCCAGTGAACTGCTCTATTCGAACCTCGACCTTAAGGAAGCCTCGGAAGTCACCCAGGCTCTCGATCAAGCCGGCATCAAGTACGAAACCAAGGGCGATGGCTCGACCATCATGGTGCCGCGCGACAAGGTCGCCACCGCACGCCTGATGGTGGCGGGCAAGGGGCTCGTGAGCTCCGGCTCCATCGGCTACGAGATCTTCGACACCAGCAATGCGCTGGGTCAGACCGACTTCGTCCAGCAACTGAACCGTCAGCGCGCCCTGCAGGGCGAGCTGGAGCGCACCATCAAGGCGATGCAGGGCGTCAACAGCGTCCGCGTGCACCTGGTTCTGCCCAAGCGTCAGCTGTTCGAGGAAGACGCCGAGCAGCCTTCGGCCGCCGTCACGATCGGCGTAGGCTCGCGCGAGCCTTCGTCGGACATGGTCCGCGCCATCCAGAACCTGGTTTCGTCGGCGGTGCCGAACATGAAGGCTGAGAAGGTCGCGGTCATCGATCAGCACGGCAAGACCCTGTCGGCCCCCAGCGACGAGAGCCTGGCGGGCAAGATGGCTCAGGACCGCAAGTCCGAGGTCGAGGCCCGCATCGCCAAGACCGTCAAGGACATGATCGACGGCGTGCTGGGCCCGGGCAAGGCGCGCGTCAACGTCACCGCCGAGCTGGACCTGAACCGCGTCACCACCCAGGAAGAGCGCTTCGATCCGGATGGTCAGGTTGTCCGGTCGGAAAGCACGACCGAGGCGTCCAGCCAGGAAAACAAGAACGACGACAACGCCGGCGTCACGGCGGCGGCCAACGTGCCGGGCGGTCAAGGCGCCAACGGTTTCCAGCAGCTGGGTTCGCGCACGGGTCAGAACGACGCCGTCACCAATTACGAGATCTCCAAGTCGGTGAAGACCACCGTCCAGGAGCCGGGTACGATCAAGAAAGTCGCCGTGGCGGTCGCCATCGACGGCGTCAGCGCGCCGATGGGCAAGGACGGCAAGCCGGGCGCCTATACGCCGCGCACCGCCGAGGAAATCCAGCAGATCGAGGAATTGGTGAAGACCGCCGTCGGCTTCGACGCCGAGCGGGGCGACCAGGTCCGGGTCACCAACATCAAGTTCCCGCAGCCCGAGGATCAGGGCCTTGAGAAGGCGGGGCTGCTGGCGGGCTTCGACAAGAACGACATCATGCGCGCGGCCGAACTGGGCGTTCTGGCGGTCGTGGCCCTGCTGATCCTGCTGTTCGCGGTCCGCCCGTTCATCAAGAACCTGTCGGCGCCGGCGCCGGGCCAGGTCGCTCTGGCCGGACCGT
>NCDQ01000231.1 GCA_002280275.1 Caulobacter vibrioides
GCCAAGCCAAGGTGCGTCATCAGACGCTCCGGCGCGACCGAGACCCGCTCGGACAGACCGCTGGACACCATCCACCAGCCCACCAGACCCTGCAGGCCGCCCAGACCCAGCATCGCTGCGCAACGCCAGATCAGGCGGCGCGGAATGTCCTTACGGATCAGGAACACCACAAACGGAATGGCGAAGGCGGCGCCAACAATGCGTCCAAGGAAGCGATGCGCCCATTCCCACCAGAAGATGCCCTTGAACTCCTGAAGGGTCATGTCCGGGTTGACCAACTGGAACTGGGGGATCTGCTTGTAGAGCTCAAAGGCCTTGAGCCAGGCTTGGTCCGACATGGGCGGCAAAGCGCCCATGATCGGCTGCCACTCCGTGATCGACAGGCCGGAATCCGTCAGGCGGGTCGCCCCGCCGACCACCACCATGGAGAACACCATAGCGGCGACGATGAAGAGCCAGATCGCGACAGGGCGCGAGCGGTCGGAACGCAGGAAAGACGTCATGGGGTCGGAAAAGCGTCACTTGTGGGCCGAATTGCGGCGAACCTTTCCCTACGCCTGAGAAGGGACTGCATCAATCTCCCTGTGGCCCGACATGACGGAGCCGCCGCTTCGTGCGAAAGATCGAATGTTGCGAACGGTGCGGAGCGATCGATGAGCGGAATGGGGGTTTTCGCGGCTGCGGTGATCGGCATCCTGGCGGGCTGGATCGCGGATATCGTCCTGGCTCGTCGCCACTCGCTGTTCATCAAGCTCTTGATCGGTGTGATCGGCTCGTTCATCGGAGCCTTCATCGCCTCACGCATCAACCTGCACCTGGCCGGCTTCATTGGTGAGCTGATTGTCTCCAGCGTCGGCGCAATCCTGTTCCTGGCCATCCTCGGCCTCATTCGGAGACCCGCGTGAACACCCCTTCCGGCCCGCCCCGTATGATACCCGCGCGCCTGCGGAAGCTGATCGGCTCGATCGGAGTCATGGTGATTCTGTTCGCGTGGATCTGGATCTTCACCGGCCTCTACGACCACCTCCCCCAGAACCGCTTCGTACACCTGGTTTATTTCGTGGCGCTGGGCATGGGCTGGATATTGCCCGTAATCCCGCTGATCAGCTGGATGGGCAAGGCCGACGAGCCTTTGGACACGGGCGTGCGATAGCGCTGGATGCGAAAAAGGCCGCCCTTTCGGGCGGCCTTTGATCTTCCACGCTTTTCCCGAAGGAAATGGTCGGAGCGACAGGATTCGAACCTGCGACCCCTTGACCCCCAGTCAAGTGCGCTACCAGGCTGCGCCACGCTCCGACGCGGAAGGAGCGCCCTTATAGGCGCCGCCCTGCCCTTGGGCAACACCGATTTGGGCAGAAATCAACCGCGCGCCAAAAGTCCGTCGAGCCGGGATTTGATCGCGGTAAGATCGGCTAGCGCGAAGGCCAGTCGATCGCGCCTCCGCTCGCCGATCGCGGCCTCCTCGCGAGGCGTTTCGTAGTCGAAGTCAGCGTCCAGGGTCCCCGAACCGTTCGAGCCCAGGCCGGCGGCAATGACGTGCGCGAGCCCTTGATCACGATGGAGCTTCTGGACACCCTTGATGGTCAGCCCTTCGCTGTGCAGCAAGGTGCGGACCCCGTTGAGCACGGCGATGTCTTGGGGCCGATAGAACCGGCGGCCGCCGGCGCGTTTCATCGGGCGGATGAAAGAGAATTTGGTTTCCCAGAAGCGAAGCACGTGCTGCGGCACGCCAAGCTCCTCGGCGGCCTCTGAGATCGTGCGGAAGGCGTTTGGTCCCTTCGCCACCGCAATCGGTCCCTAGTCGCCCAGAGCGCGATCGATACGCGCCTTCATGACCTGCGAGGCTCGGAAACCGATCACCCGGCGCGGTTCAATTTCGGCTGGCTCGCCCGTCTTGGGATTACGGCCCATGCGGGCGCGCTTGGCGCGAACCTGGAAGACGCCAAAACCCGAAAGCTTGACGGTTTCGCCCTGCTCCAACGCCTCGGCCACGAGGTCGAGAGTGCGCTCGACCAGCCCCGCGCAATCTTGGCGGGTCAGCCCGACTTCCTCATGAACCGCCTCGCACAGGTCGGCTCGGGTCAAAGTAGCGCCCTTCATGCAACCCCCTTCACGCGTATCGGGGCGATTCAAAGACCGCCCTTGATGGAGTACTCGCGGCGAACCTCGGCGTGATGCGACCGCCCTCAACTGGCCGCGCCCAGATCCACCGACGACCTCATGCCGCGATTACCGCATGAAGTCAAAGACTCAACGCCAGGAGTTCATGCCCTGACGCAGGATAGCGCAAGGCGATATCGACCGCAGATCAACCTAGAGCCGGATGACGCAAGCGCCCCAGGTCAGCCCGCCACCCATCGCCTCTAGAAGCAGCAGATCGCCCTTTTTGATCCGGCCATCCTTGATCCCGTGCGCGAAGGCCAGCGGGATCGAGGCGGCGGAGGTGTTGGCGTGGATCGCCACGGTCGAGATGACCTTCTCCTCATCGATGCCGCAGCGATGCGCAACGCCTTGCAGGATGCGCTGGTTAGCCTGGTGCGGGATGAACCAATCGACATCGGCGACCGCGACGCCAGCCCGTTCAGCGGCCGCGCGGATCGCTTCAGAGATGTTCACGACCGCGTGCTTGAACACCTGATTGCCCAGCATGCGCAGCTTGCCGACGGTCCCGGTCGTCGACGGTCCGCCATCGACATAGAGCAGGTCCTGCTTGGTACCGTCCGCGCGCAGGGCGAAGCCAAGCATGCCGCGATCCTCGGTGGTCCCCTCGCCTTCGCCCGGCTCGAGCACAACGGCGCCAGCGCCGTCGCCGAAGAGAACGCAAGTCCCGCGATCGCTCCAGTCCATCAGGCGCGTCATCGCTTCAGCGCCAATGACCAGCGCGCATTTGGCGTGGCCTCGCGCGACGAAGCCGTCAGCCACGCTCAGGGCGTAGACAAAGCCGGAGCAGACAGCCTGGACGTCGAAGGCGACGCCGACCGGCGCGCCCAGCTTGCGCTGAACGATCGTGGCGGTGGCCGGAAACGTCAGATCTCCCGTGGTCGTGGCCACGATGATCAGGTCGACGTCGGCGGCGGTCTTGCCCGCCGCCGCCAGAGCATCCTTGGCCGCTTCGAACGCCAGGTCCGACACGGGCTGATCGTCGGCCGCCTGATGGCGTTGGCGAATACCAGTACGCTCGACAATCCACTCGTCGCTCGTGTCGACGAACTTGGCCAGATCATCGTTGGTGACGACCTTGGGCGGCAGATAAGCGCCGACGCCCGTTACAACGCTTCGCACTACGCTCACTCGGCCGCTCCCTGGGCGTCAGCGCCAGACCCCAGCCCGTCCTCGGACTTGGTCGTCGCCGCCGTGGCGGTCAGGCGCTTCAGATTTCTGTCGATTTCGGCGCGGAAATCGCTGCGCGCGAGGTTCGTCGCGACCCGGATCGCCGAAGCGAAGCCGTTGGCGTCCGCGCCGCCATGGCTCTTCACCACAATCCCGTTCAGGCCGAGCAATGGCGCGCCGTTAACGCGGCTAGGGTCCAGGCGGTGACGCATCTTCTTCAAGGCGCCCGATGCGATCAGCGCGCCCAGCATGGCCAAGGGGCCCGAGGTCAGGGTCGATTTGATCTCATTGGAGAAGAACCGCGCCAGCCCCTCGGCCGTCTTCAAGGCGACGTTGCCCGTAAAGCCGTCTGTCACGACGACATCCACCGTACCGTGCGCGATATCGTTCCCCTCGACGAAGCCGTGGTAGTCGAAATCCAGAGTGGTCTCGCGCAGGATGGCGTGCGCCTCGCGCACTTCCTCGTGCCCCTTCTGGTCTTCGGACCCCACGTTCAAAAGCCCGACGGTGGGCCGCTTCGCGCCGTGGACAGCGTGGTGGAAGGCCGCCCCCATGATGGCGAACTCCACGAGCTGAGACGCGTCGCTTTCCACATTGGCGCCGACATCCAGGACGGTCGTGACGCCTTTCATAGTCGGCCAGTTGGCGACGATCGCAGGCCGCTCCAACTCGGCGCCCATACGCAGAATCAGTTTGGAGATCGCCATCAGGGCGCCGGTGTTCCCGGCGGACACACAGGCCTGGGCCTGGTTCTCGCGAACGGCTTCAATAGCATTCCACATGCTGGAACCCTTGCCCCGGCGCATGGCCTGGGCCGGCTTCTCATCCATGCCGATGGCTTTGTCGCAGTGGCGAACCTCGCTCACTGCCTTGGCTGCCGGACATTTCGCCAGTTCAGCCTCGATCGCGGCGCTGTCGCCGTGCAGCAGGAACCGCACGCCCGGAAGGGCCCCAAGCACTTGGGCGATCCCAGGGACAACGATTGACGGGCCGTGGTCGCCGCCCATGGCGTCGACGGAGATGACGAGGGATTGGGACACGTGGCGCTGTGAGCTCCGGCAGGCGGTCACGCCGCCTTGAAGGCGGCGGACGATACATCCGCGTGATTATCACGCAATCAGGCGAGTCGGGCCTAGCAAGCCTGATGAGCGCTGG
>NCDQ01000232.1 GCA_002280275.1 Caulobacter vibrioides
CGCCGCGATCGCCAAGGGTAAGACCGTCGTCTTCGGCGACGACAAGGCTTCGGGCGAGCACGTCCACCAGATCGACCTTTCGGCGTTCCGCAAGGCGGGCGAAGGCTACCGCCTCAAGGTCGGCGCCGCCGAGTCGCGCGCCTTTACGATCAACGCCAAGCCTGACGGGCGCCTGACCCGGGCGGCGATGTCGTTCTTCTATCAGCAACGCGCCAGCGTCCCGATCGAGGCCCAGTACGTCGAGCGCCCCGATCTGGCGCGTCCCGCCGGTCACGCCCCCGACAAGGCCACGTGCTTTGATCAGGCCGACGAGCGCGGACAGGTCTGGCCCGGCTGCGACTACACGCTGGACGCCAGCCGGGGCTGGTACGACGCCGGCGACCACGGCAAGTACGTCGTCAACGGCGGCATCTCGGCCTGGACGCTGCTGAACGCCTGGGAGCGGGCCGCCGTCCTCAAGCGCCCCGCCGCCCTCGCAGCGTTCGGCGACCGCGCCCTGGCCCTGCCCGAGGCCGGTAACGGCGTCCCGGACATGCTGGACGAGGTCCGCTTCCAGCTCGACTTCCTGCTGGCCATGCAGGTTCCCGAGGGCAAGACCGTGCAGGCGCCGGTGGGCAATCAGCGTCCCGGCGACGGCAAGCTGGCGCTGACCGCGATCAACGCCTCGGGCATGGCGCATCAGAAGCTGGCGGATCGCTACTGGACCGGCCTGCCGACAGCGCCCGCCGAGGACAAGCAGGTGCGCTATCTCTACTATCCGACGACCGGGGCCACGCTGAACCTCGCCGCCGTCGCGGCCCAGGCGGCGCGCCTCTGGAAGGACATCGATCCAGCATTTTCGGCCAAGTGTCTTGACGCCGCGCGGCGCGCCTTCGCGGCCGCTCAGCGCCATCCGGACATCTACGCCATTGGCCCCTTCACCGGCTCCGGCGGCTATGGCGACGGCGACCTGACCGACGAGTTCTACTGGGCCGCGGCCGAGCTCTACGCCACCACCGGCGAGGCGACCTATGAGACCGCCCTGCGCGCCTCTCCGCTGTTCCTGGCCTCGCCGACCGAAGGGACGCGTCCGACCGGCGATATCGGCTGGAACAGCGTCGGCGCTCTGGGAACCATCACCCTGGCCCTTGTCCCGAGCGGCCTGAAGCCCGCCGAGACCGCCAAGGCCCGCGCCAACCTGGTGGCCACCGCCGGCAAGCACCTCTCGGACGACGTCAGCCAGGGCTACGCCCTGCCCTACGCCGCGCCCGGCTATCCCTGGGGCTCCAATTCCTCGGTGCTGAACCGCGCGCTGGTGCTGGGTCTGGCCCACGACTTCACCGGCGAGGCCGCCTATCGCTACGGCGCGGTCGACGCGATGGACTATGTGCTGGGCCGCAACCCGCTGGACCAGTCTTATGTCACGGGCTTTGGCGCGCGTCCGATGCGCCATCCGCATCACCGCTTCTGGGCCAAGCAGGCCGATCCCGCCTATCCCGCTCCGCCGTCGGGCGTGGTCTCGGGCGGGCCCAACTCGACCAACATGAACGATCCCGTGGCCGAGCCAATGAAGGGCAAGTGCCGGCCGCAGACCTGCTGGACCGACGACTATCGCTCCTTCACCCAGAACGAAGTGGCCATCAACTGGAACGCCCCGCTGGTCTGGGTGTCGGCGTTCCTCGACGACACCGCGCGCTGATCGCGCTTGGAGCAAGGGATAGCCGCTTGAGTACCAAGACGTCCCGGGCTACACGGGGCGTCCTCTGAGCGGGCGTAGTTCAGAGGTAGAACGTCAGCTTCCCAAGCTGAATGTCGGGGGTTCGATTCCCCCCGCCCGCTCCAGGTTCCCCGAACCGGTCGTTCAAAGGCTCTGCCCACTTGGCGCGGGATCGCGCATGCTGCGGGCATGACCAAGTACCTGATCTCCTTCCCCAGCGCCGCCATGCAGGTCTCGCCCGAGGATCTGCCCGCCGTCGGAGACGCCGCCCGCGCGGTGATCGAGGAGGCCAAGGCGGCCGGCGTCTATGTGTTCGCCGGCGGCATCCATGAGGGCGTCGCGCCGGTGCGGGTGTCGGCGGATGGCGCAGTTTCCGCGCAGGTCTATCCGGGCAGTCATCTCGACGGCGGCTTCACCGTGCTGGAGCTGCCCTCCCGCGAGGCCGCGATCGCATGGTCCGCCAAGCTGTCCGCCGCCTGCCAGTGCGATCAGGAACTGCGCGAGTTCATGTACGACCCGGCCAGCTAGGGATGCAAAAAAGCCCGCCCGGACGAACCGGGCGGGCTCCTTCGATCTAGGTCACCCCAGACCTATTTGACGCGTTCGGCCTTGATCCCGAGCTTGGCCAGCTGGGCCTGGACGCTCTCGCCGCCGACCAGGTGGCCCGAACCGACGGCCACGAAGCTGACGCCCGAACCGTCCAGCTTGGTCTTGAGCTGGTTGGCCCAGTCGACGTTCCGCTTGACCAGCAGCAGCTCATAGAGATCCGGATACTGGGTCTTCATTTCGGTGATGAACTGCGCTTCCAAGTCAGCCACATCGCCCGACGCCCAGGCCGCGACCATCTTGTCGAGCTTGGCGGCGCCGCCTTCGGCGTCCTTCAGGCTGGACTTGAGGAACGCGATCTCGGTGGCCGACGGCAGGTCCGCGAAGAAGCGGATCTGCTGCTCGGGGGTCTCCAGGCCGGCGATCGGCTTGTTGGCGGCCTTGACCTCGCGGGTCAGCACGCCCTCGACGCCGCTCTTGGGGTCGTAGCCCGCCTTGATCATCGGCGCCATGGCCAGAGAAACGGCGGCGAGCCACGGACGCATCATCTCCAGGGCCTGGGGCGGCATGCCGGCCGACTGGCCGATGTCCGTGGCGCGCTTGAAGTCCTCAGGACCGATCTTGGCCGACAGCTTGTTGGCCTGGTCGAGGCCGTAGCGCATGACCAGCGGCTGCATCACCGCTGGATCGTCCGCGCCGACCAGCTCGAGGGTCAGGTCGCCGCTGTCGGCCAGGGCCTTGTCGATCTTGGCCGAGCGCCACTGGGTGTCGGGCTTCAGCACGTGAACCGTGCCGAACAGGTAGATGGTCGAGTCCTTGTCCTTGATCGCCCAGAGGGCCGGTTCGGCCAGGGCTGTCCCGGCGAAGCCGAGCGCGACGACGGAGACCATGCCGGCCAGCAGGCGACGGGCCGAGCGATTGAAGGTGTTGAACATGAAAACCCCGATGGTTGGTGTGAAAGAAGTGAGGTGGGTCAGGAACGCACGCAAGGCCGAATATGACCCTGGGTTGTTTTTCAGTAGGCGCTACTTGAGGAAGTCGGCGACCGCCTGGGCGAACGCTTGAGGCTGGTCGAGCATGATGAAGTGGCGCGCATCATCGATGCGGGTCGCCTTCAGGCCCGGCAGACCGGCATAGGCGTCGACGAACAGCCGGTCGGCGGCGGTCGACGGCATGCCCATGGCGGTGTCGTAGGCATAGAGCAGCGTGGTCGGCGCCTTGACCTTGGCGAGGTCGCCGCGCGCATCGGTGACCAGCAGGTCGTACATGGCCCGCCCAACGACCGAGGGCGACGAGGCGCCGCCCCAGGCGATGACCTGCTTCTGGCCCTCCGCCGACTTCACAAAGCGCGGCGCGCCCATGGCCTGCTGGCCGGCGAAGGCTTCGGGGCTCATCGCCACCGTCGCATCACGCATCTGCACGGCCTGCGGGCGCACCATCTCGGGCGTCGCCGCCGGCGAGAACAGCAGCGAGAAGAACGGCAGGCTGTCGACGATCATCAGGCGACCGATCGACTCCGGATGGCGCTGGGCCAGCAGAAGGCCGGTGAACCCGCCCAGGGAGTGGCCGATCACGGCGGGCGACTTCAGGCCCTTGGCCTTGATGTAGCCGTCGACCGCCTCGACCAGCGGACCAACCACAGCACCGTCAGCGTTGCCGCCCACCGGCGCCCCGGCGAAGCCCGCCACCTGGACGACATGGACGCGATGCGTGGCTGACAGTTGCTTCACCGTGGCGTCCCAGACGGCGCCCGAGGAAGCCAGGCCCGGGATCAGGATGACGTCCGGACCTTGGCCGACGACCGTCACCGTCATGCGGTCGGCGGCGGGATTGGCGGCGATCGGCGCCAGAGGGGCGGAGTGGGCGTGGTCGCCGCCGAATACGCCGGTGGCGGCGAGAACGGCCAGAAGGAGGATCGGAGCGCTGAGGGCGCGGCGACGGCCGCAGGCGGTCTTGGAAGTCATGATGTTCGTCCTTGGATAGGGGCGCGCGGAAGGCTTCAGCGTCGCGCGCCGGTGTTGGAGGTGACGAAGGGTTTGGCGGAATGGCCGCCCGGGTGGTTCGGGTGCGGAGACGAAGGGCCTAGCCGGCCAGACCCCGCCGCCAGGTGATGGTCAGACCGATGACCAGGTAGGCGGCCATCATGACGCTGGTGGCGTCCCACAGGGTGAGCTGCGGCAAGAGGCCCAGCTTCTCACCCGCCGCCCACAGGAAGAGCAGGCCCTG
>NCDQ01000233.1 GCA_002280275.1 Caulobacter vibrioides
TCGCATCACTGCGACCCTTGTCTGCGACGCTGATGAGCTGTGCGTGACGATTGAGGACAATGGCGTGGGCCTGCCCGCCAAGGATCGTGACCGTCTGACCGAGCCGTATGTGACCACCCGTGAGAAGGGCACAGGCCTTGGCCTGGCGATCGTCAAGCGGATCATGGAGGACCATGGCGGCAGCCTGGCCCTCGTCGATGCGCGCGAGCCGCCTGGCGCGCGCGTCGTCATGAAGTTTCCAACCACCGCGCGCCTGCCCGTCGCGGCCCAGAGTGGCGTTGAGGAGATGATATGAGCGCCGACGTTCTTGTGGTGGATGACGAGGCCGACATCCGGGAATTGGTGGCTGGCATCCTCGAGGATGAAGGCTACGCCGTCCGGACCGCCGCAGACTCCGATCAGGCCCTCGCGGCGATCCGCGCGCGCAAGCCGGCCCTGTTGGTGCTGGACATCTGGATGCAGGGCGGCGGCATGGACGGGCTTGAACTGCTCGACATGGTCAAGGCCTTGGACGCCGATCTGCCCGTCATCATGATCTCGGGCCACGGCAACATCGAGACGGCCGTCAGCGCCATCAAGCGGGGCGCCTACGAGTTTCTCGAGAAGCCGTTCAAGTCAGACCGTCTCTTGCTGGTCGTGGAGCGCGCGTTGGAAGCGGCCGGCCTTCGCCGGGAGAACCGCCGGCTCCGCGCACAGACGCTGGCCCCGGATGGCTTGATCGGCAAGTCTGCGCCGGCGCAGGCGCTTCGTCAGCTGATCCTGAAAGTCGCGCCGGCGAACAGCCGTGTTCTGGTCACGGGTCCCCCCGGCTCGGGCAAAGAACTCGTCGCGCGGCTGATCCATGGGGCGAGCACGCGGGCGCGCCAGGAGTTTGTCGCGGTCAGCGCCGCGGGCATGGCGCCCGAGCGGCTGGATGTCGAACTCTTCGGCGAAGAAGGCGAGGGGGGGCGACCTCGGAAGATCGGCGTGTTCGAACGCGCCCACGGCGGGACGCTTTATCTCGACGAGGTGGTGGACATGCCTCGCGAGACACAAGGGCGCATTCTGCGGGTCTTGGTCGAGCAGCGCTTCCGCCGGGTTGGAGGCGACAATGACGTTCAGGTGGATGTTCGCGTCATCTCGTCGAGCTCGCGCGATCTGCGTGATGAGATCGCGGCGGGGCGGTTCCGAGAGGATCTCTTCCATCGTCTGAACGTCGTACCCGTCCGTGTGCCAGGCCTTGCGGAACGACGCGAGGATATCCCCGAGCTGATCACCTACTTCGTCGATCGCATTAGCGAGGCCACCGGGCTTGCACGCCGTCGACTTGGCGAGGACGCACTGGCGACGCTTCAGGTCCAGACCTGGCCAGGCAATGTTCGACAGCTCCGGAATAATGTCGAGCGCATGCTGATCCTGGCTTCGGGGGAGCCGGGCGATCTGATCACGGCCGAGATGCTGTCGGGCTCGGAGCAGCCAAGCGCGGGCAACGCCGGCGCGATTGGCGCGGAGCGCATTATCGCCCTGCCTCTGCGGGAAGCACGTGAACTGTTCGAGCGTGAGTACCTGAACGCTCAGATCCTGCGGTTTGGCGGCAATATTTCACGCACCGCCAACTTCATCGGCATGGAGCGGTCGGCCCTGCACCGCAAGCTGAAATCCCTCGGCGTCTCTGGCGCTCGGGGGGAAGAGGAAGAGTAGATGTCGCGCTTTGCTTATGTGAACGGCCGCTTTGTCCGGCACGGCGATGCTGCGGTGCATATCGAGGACCGGGGCTACCAGCTGGCCGACGGCGTCTACGAAGTGTGGGCCGTCTCCGACGGCAAGCTGGCCGACGCCGAAGGGCACTTCGCGCGTCTTTGGCGCAGTCTCGACGAACTCCGGATCGCGCATCCGATGAGCGAGGCGGCCCTGACGATGGTCCTGCGAGAGGCGGTTCGGCGCAACAAGGTACGAGAAGGTCTCTGCTATCTTCAGGTTACGCGGGGCGTGGCGCGGCGCGATCACGCCTTCCCGAACCCGGCGGTCTTGCCATCCGTGGTCGTGACGGCACGGTCGCTGGATCGTACGGCCAGCGAGGCCAAGGCGGCGCAAGGCGCCTCGGTCATCTCTGTGCCGGAGAACCGCTGGGGCCGTTGCGACATCAAGTCGATCGGCCTGCTGCCCAACGCCCTGGCCAAGCAAGCCGCCCGGGAGCGCGGTGCGATCGAGGCTTGGTTTGTCGACGACATGGGCCTGGTCACCGAAGGCGCGTCGTCCAATGCGTGGATTGTCGACGCTGAGGGGGCGCTGAGGACCCGCGACACCAACGCCAACATCCTGCGCGGGGTGACGCGCTACACGCTGCTGGACGTGATCCGCGACAGCGGCATGGCGGTGAACGAAAAGCCCTTCACCATCGCTGAGGCCCAGGCCGCCCAAGAGGCGTTCATCACCGGGGCGGGCTCTCTAGTGACCCCGATCATTCAGGTTGACGGGGTGAAGCTGGGAGACGGCAAACCAGGCCCCGTGGCGAAACGCCTTCGGGCGCTCTATATCGAGCGGGCGCGCCAGAAAGCGGTCTGAGGCCGGAGCAATCACCGGACTCGGCGGCCTTCGGTCGCAAGGCTGGATGGAATTTTTCGCTGCGAGCGTGTCGCTTTCGGCGAAAAATCATCTAGCATGACCTTGTTTGTGTGGGGGGCGTGTGGCCCTCCGAGAACAATGAGAGGGGAACCCCCGTATGTCCGCCGAGAAGAAGCAAAATCTTCAAGACACCTTCCTGAACAGCGTCCGCAAGTCGAAGACGCCGCTCACCATCTTCCTCGTCAATGGCGTCAAGCTGCAAGGCGTGGTCAGCTGGTTCGACAATTTCTGCGTGCTGCTGCGCCGCGACGGCCAGTCGCAACTGGTCTACAAGCACGCCATTTCCACCATCATGCCGGCTCAGCCCGTTCAGCTCTATGAGCCGAGCGCCGACGCCGACGACTGACCCTAGAGCCGTTTGTCCAAATCCAGTTCCAAGTCGATTGACCACGCTGCGCCGATCCTGAAGGCGCTCGTGATCCATCCCGTACGCCCTTTGCGGGGCCAGGCCGCCCTCGAAGCTCGGGATCCCAACGCCCGGCTCGAGGAGGCCGTCGGTCTCGCCGTGGCGCTTGATCTCAACGTCGTGGAGGCGCTGGTCGCGCCGCTGCGGGTCGTCACGCCCGCCACCTTGTTCGGCAAGGGCAAGGTCGAGGAGTTCGCCTCGATCTGCGAGGTCGAGCACATCGATGTCGCCGTCTTCGACGACCAACTGACGCCGATCCAGCAGCGCAACCTCGAGAAGGCGCTGGAGGTGAAGGTCGTCGACCGGACAGGGCTGATCCTCGAGATCTTCGCCCGCCGGGCCCGGACTCGCGAGGGCCGCCTGCAGGTCGAACTGGCCCGGCTCGACTATGAGCGCTCGCGCCTCGTGCGGACCTGGACCCACCTGGAGCGCCAGCGCGGCGGCACCGGCTCGACCGGCGGCCCGGGCGAGACCCAGATCGAAATCGACCGTCGCCTGATCGCCGGCACGATCCTCAAGCTCAAGAAGGAGCTCGAGGAAGTGCGCCGGACGCGCACGCTTCACCGCAGCGCCCGCAAGAAGGTTCCGTATCCGACCGTCGCGCTGGTCGGCTACACAAACGCGGGCAAGTCCACGCTGTTCAATCGTCTGACCGAGGCCGAGGTTCTGGCCAAGGACATGCTGTTCGCCACGCTGGATCCGACCCTTCGCACCGTGAAGCTGCCGGACGGTCGCCCGGCGATCATGTCCGATACGGTGGGCTTCATCTCGGACCTGCCGCACGAGCTGGTCGAGGCCTTCCGCGCCACGCTCGAGGAGGTGCAGGAGGCCGACGTCGTGCTGCATGTCCGCGACGTCGCCAATCCCGACAGCGAGGCGCAGGCTCGCGACGTTGAAACGGTGCTGTCCGAACTGGGCGTCACGCTCGACGAGGGCAAGACCGTCGTCGAGGTCTGGAACAAGGTCGACCTGCTGTCGGAAGACGATCGTGAGATCGTCGAGGGGCAGGCGCGTCGCAACGAGGCCTCGGCGGTTTCCGCGGTTACGGGGGAGGGAATGGACGCGCTATGGCTTGCGCTTCATGACCGTGCGCGCGCGCTTCTTCCGCCGCCCGACCTGGTGGCGCTCAATGCGCGACAGCGGGGGCTGTGTCTCGATGCCGCTGCCGCGCTGCGTCGGGCGGCGACCGAGCGGGATTTGCTCTTGTTCGCGGAGGAGTTGCGCAGCGCACGCAATGCCTTCGATGCAGTCACTGGGCAGGCAAGTGTCGAGTCGATGCTCGATGCGCTATTCGCTCGATTCTGCATCGGAAAATAGTGTTCCACGTGGAACGCTTTGACCTCGGCCGCGTGAATCCCTAGCTGGGCACCATGCAATTCGACGTGATCGTGATCGGCGGGGGCCATGCCGGCACCGAAGCGGCGGCGGCGGCGGCGCGTCGCGGCGCGCG
>NCDQ01000234.1 GCA_002280275.1 Caulobacter vibrioides
GGCGGGTTGGCCGCCATCTCTTCGCGGACAAGGTTCAGGTCGCTGTCGCGGTCAACGCTGATCGGCAGCACCGTCAGGGGCTGGGTGGCGTAGGCGGCCTGCAGCTTGGCCAGGGTCGGCATTTCGGCCTTGCACGGCGCGCACCAGGTCGCCCACAGGTTCATGACCACGACCCGCCCCTTGAAGTCGGCCAGGGTCGTGGGCTTGCCGTCCATCGAGGTGAAGACCGTCGTCGGCGCAGGACGCGGCTTGGCGGGCACGTCCAGCTTCTCGAATGCGCCCTTCTTGAATTCTGTGAGGTCGGCGGGACCAGAGGGTTTGAACGAAGCCGACGCGATGACGTATAGAACCGCCGCGACGCCCAAGAGGATGACGCCCGCCAGCGCCATTCTCATAGGATTACGCTTCTTGGCTTCCTCGCCGTTCTGACCCGACTGGACTTCGTTCATATGACCGACAACGCCTCCAACACGCCCAAGGCCAACGGCCAGGGCCAAGCTATGTGGGGCGGCCGGTTCTCGGCCAAGCCGGCGGAACTGATGCAGGCGATCAACGTCTCCATCGGTTTCGACAAGCGCCTTTGGGCGCAGGACCTGGCAGGCTCCCGCGCCCACGCCCGGATGTTGATGAACCAGGGCGTGATTTCAAGCCATGATGGGGATGAAATCCTGGAGGGTCTCGCCCGCGTCGAGGACGAACTGCTGTCGGGAACCTTCCCGTTCCGCGATGAGTACGAAGATATTCACATGAATATCGAGGCGCGGCTGCGCGAGCTGATCGGCCCGACGGCGGGCCGGCTGCACACCGCTCGCTCGCGCAATGACCAGGTGGCCGTCGATTTCCGCCTGTGGGTCCGCGACGCCTGCGACCGCACGGTCGGCCAGCTCGAAGCGCTGCAGAAAGCCCTGCTGGCCCAGGCCGAAGCCTACGCCGACGCGCTGATGCCCGGCTTCACGCACCTGCAACCCGCGCAACCGGTGACCTTCGGCCACCACCTGATGGCCTATGTCGAGATGTTCGGTCGCGACGCCGGCCGCTTCCGCGACGCCCGCGCGCGGATGAACGAGTGCCCGCTGGGCGCGGCGGCCCTGGCCGGCTCGCCCTTTCCGATCGACCGTCAGCAGACGGCGACGGCGCTGGGCTTCGACCGCCCGACCGCTAACTCGCTGGACAGCGTCTCCTCGCGCGACTTCGCCCTGGAAGCTCTGTCGGCCGCCTCGATCACCGCCACGCACCTGTCGCGCCTGGCCGAAGAGATCGTGCTGTGGACGACGCCGATGTTCGGCTTCATCAAGCTGACCGACGCCTTCACGACCGGCAGCTCGATCATGCCGCAGAAGAAGAACCCCGACGCGGCCGAGCTGGTCCGCGCCAAGGTCGGCCGGATTCTGGGGTCGCTGACCACCCTGACCGTGGTCATGAAGGGCCTGCCGCTGGCCTATTCGAAGGACATGCAGGAGGACAAGGTCCCGACCTTCGAGGCGTTCGACGCGCTCGAACTCAGCCTGCTGGCCATGGCCGGCATGATCGCCGACCTGACGCCGAACACCGAAACCATGGCCAAGGCGGCCGGCGCGGGCTTCTCCACCGCCACCGATCTGGCCGATTGGCTGGTGCGGACGCTGAACATGCCTTTCCGTGACGCTCACCACGTGACAGGCTCCGCCGTGAAGACGGCCGAAGGCTTGGGCGTCGATCTGGCGGATCTTTCCCTGGAGCAGTTCCAGGCGATCGAGCCGCAGATCACGAACGCGGTCTACGCCGTCCTGACTCCGGCCGCCTCGGCGGCCAGCCGCATGAGCTATGGCGGGACGGCCCCCGCCCAGGTCCGCGCCCAGATCGCGCGTTGGAAGGAACAGCTGGCATGAGCCGCACTCTGACGACCCTCGCCCTGGCCGCCTTGGCCGTCACGGCCGCCGCCTGCGGCAAACAGGGCGCGCTGGAACGTCCCGCCCCGATGTGGGACGCCCAGAAGAAGGCCGCCTGGGCCGCTGAGCGCCGCATGGCCTCGTCCCAGGCCAACCAGCCGGCGCGCGCCGGCGGCGCCCAGGAGATCCGCGACCCGGCCTCCAGCAACCGCACCATCCGCGCCGCCCCCCTGCCCGGCACCCGGGATCCGTTCGGCGGTCCGTCCGCAGCCGGCTTCCCCGGCGCCACGCCCAACTGACGGCCAAAGCCGCACGTTCGTTTGAACTTAGCGCGGACGCGCCGTCATCCCGGCGAAAGCCGGGATCTAGGTGACGCCTGCAACCACTCAGGATGGATCTGGATCCCGGCATTCGCCGGGAAGGTCGGAATGAGGGGGACTAGAGTGATGAGAAGGCCCAAGCACCCGTGAATCACTTCGAGTACGGCCCGCAGGGCCTGGCCTGCGAAGGCGTGCCCCTGGCCAAGATCGCGGCCGAGGTCGGCACGCCGGTCTATGTGTACAGCCGCGCCACGCTGGAACGGCACTTCGTCGTGTTCCGCGACGCCTTGACGATGTCCGGCGTGGTCGATCCGCTGATCGCCTACGCCGTGAAGGCCAATTCGAACGTCGCCGTGCTCAAGGTGCTGGGCGATCTGGGCGCCGGCGCCGACACGGTCTCCGAGGGCGAGGTCCGCCGCGCTCTGGCCGCCGGCATTCCCGGCGAGCGGATCGTCTTTTCGGGCGTGGGCAAGGCGCGCCGCGAGATCGCCTTCGCGCTGCAGGCCGGCGTCGCCGAGATCAATGTCGAGTCAGAGCCGGAGCTCAACCTGATCGCCGACGTCGCCGCTGCCATGGCCTTCAACAATGCCTCCGGCATCGGCAACACCGAGGGCTTCCGCAAGGCGTGGGAAGCGCAGGGCGCCATGCGCGCGGCCTTTACGAAGATGCGAGGCCTGGTGGAACAGCTGCTGGGCGAGGGCCTGTCGGTCGAGCGCCTGGATCTCGGCGGCGGCCTCGGCGTGCCCTATTTCAACCACCCCGAACCGCCCTCGCCGGCCGAATTCGCCGCCATGGTCGGTGAGGTCACGCAAGGCCTGCCCGTCACCCTGGCCTTCGAGCCCGGCCGGGTGATCGCCGCCAACGCCGGCGTGCTTGTGTCAGAAGTGATCCACGTCCACGAGCGCCCGGAAGGCCGCAAGTTCCTGGTCATCGACGCGGCCATGAACGACCTGGTCCGCCCGGCCATGTACGACGCGTTCCACGACATTCGCGCCGTGACGCAGCGCGCCGGCGAGACGGTCTATGACGTGGTCGGTCCGGTCTGCGAGACCGGCGACACCTTCACCCGCGACCGCGCCCTACCGCCGTTCGCGGCCGGAGATCTGGTGGCTTTCATGTCGGCGGGCGCCTATGGCGCGGCCATGGCCAGCGAGTACAACACCCGTCCGCTGGTCCCCGAGGTGCTGGTCGACGGCGATCGCTATGCGGTGATCCGCAAGCGCCCGACCTATGACGAGATGCTGGCCCGGGATCTGGTGCCGGACTGGGTGTGATCTGGAGTTTCCCTCTCCCCTTGCGGGAGAGGGTGGCCCACGCAGTGGGTCGGGTGAGGGGTCGCGTGGCCGATGCCAAGACACCCCTCATCCGTCAGCTTCGCTGACACCTTCTCCCGCAAGGGGAGAAGGAAAACATCAATCCATCGCCCCAATATACGGCAGGCCCCGGCTCTTGCCCTCGTCGTCCAGGCCGTAGCCCACGAGGTAGCGGGCTGGCGCTTCCCAGGCGACAAAGTCGGGCTCCATGCCGCGATCCTTCGGCCAGGGCTTGCGGGCGAAGACGGCGGTCAGCACTTCGCTGGCGCCGGCGTCCTTCACCAGGCGCGCAGCCTCCGACAGCGACAGGCCGGTGTCGAACACGTCGTCGACGACCAGGGCGCGGCGACCGACCAGCGGACGCTGCAGGTCGGCGCGAACCTCGCAGCGGCCCGAGCTCTTGCGCTCGTCGTGATACGAGGCCAGCCACAGGGCGTCGAAGCGGACGTCGCGTCCGGCGCGCCACAGGGCGCGGGTCAGGTCGGCGGCGAACCACAGGCCGCCGGTCAGCAGGCAGACCACGACGGTGTCGTCGTCGATGCGCGGCGCGATCTGTTCGGCCAGTTTTTGAACCCGTTCGGCGATCTCGGCTTCCGAGATCAGGACTTCGGGCTTGGGGAGGTCATTCATGATGGGCGGGTTCGTGAGAGTCTGAAGGGGGAGTGTGGTCCCCGCTCTCATGTCCCGGGGGCTCCTGTCCAGCCGCTTCGTGCGCGACAGGGGCGTCCTGGGCGCCGCGCAGGGCGACTTCGGGCTCGCCGGCGTGGCCTTCCGGCTTCTTCAGAGCGGTCTTGACGGCCTTGGCGGCGCCTGGCTCGGTCGCGAAGGCGATCTGCAGGTCCTTGGCGGTGCGGGGCGGGTCCAGGAAGGTGATCGAGAAGTGACGCACCTCGCCCGGCGGGATCTTGGCGTCGGCGGCGGCGGCCAGTTGACCGGCGACCCGCTTATTTTCCTTGCTGAGCAGTTCCACGCGCAGCGGCGGGGCGATGACCTCATGCTCGGTGATGTTGCGGATCGAGCCCGTGATGGTGACCGCGGCGTGGCCGTCCTGCATCGAGGGCTGGGCCTTGATGCTGCCGGCGTCGATCAACAGGCCCACTGTGTTCACCGGCAGGCCGACAGCGGCGTAGGCGCCGGCCGAGCCAGGCATGATGCGCACGACATCGATCCGGAAGATCAGCGCGGCGACCACGACCACCGCCATGGCGGCGGCCATGCCGGCCCAGATCACGCCTGTCGCGGTGGCCGCGCGCAGGCGACGCTCGGCGTCGGCGCGGGCCCGGAAGACCTTGGGTAACTCCTCACCCGGCAGGGCGCTAACGGGCGGCTCCTCGGCCTCGGCGGCGGCAGCTTCCTCCGACGCGTCGGGCGTTGGGCTGGGGTTCTGATTGTCGGAGGCTTCAGGCTCGTCAAAGAGGTCGAGCGGCTCTTCGAGATGGGCGGTCCAGCGGTGTCCGCACGAGGCACAACGCACGACACGGCCTTCCGGCCCGACCTTGGAGTCGTCGACGAAATAGCGGCTGGCGCACTCCGGACAGGTCAGTATCATGGCCGCGAATCGAACGAACCCCACATGACTTCATGGGGTCGCTGATTTTAACCCTGATGTCCAGAAAGCCCAGTGACGCGCCTTGCGGATCGACACAGAACAGGGCGATGACGCCCTTCCGGTGGTCCGCTTCGAAGGCGTGTCGATGCGCTATGGGCGGGGTCCGGAAACGCTCAGAGATATAAGCTTTTCCCTGGACCAGGGCTCGTTCCACTTCCTGACCGGCGCGTCGGGGGCGGGCAAGAGCTCGCTGCTCAAACTGATCTATCTGGCGCACCGTGCGTCACGGGGTCGCGTGGAGCTGTTCGGGCGTGACGTCAGCCTGACTCACGCCTCGGATCTGCCCTTCCTGCGCCGCCGGATCGGGGTGGTCTTCCAGGAGTTCCGGCTGCTGGAGCACCTGTCGGTGTTCGACAACGCCGCCCTGCCCTTGCGGATCCTCGGCCGCAAGCCCGCCACCTATCGCGAGGACGTGGCCGAGCTTCTGAACTGGGTGGGTCTGGGCGAGCGGATGCACGCCCTGCCCGCCACGCTGTCGGGCGGCGAGAAGCAGCGCCTGGCCATCGCCCGCGCTGTCGTCGACCGCCCTGACGTGCTGCTGGCCGACGAGCCGACCGGCAATGTCGATCCGGCCATGTCGCTGCGCCTGCTGCGTCTGTTCGTCGAACTGAACCGCCTGGGCACCACGGTGCTGATCGCCACGCACGACGAGGACCTGGTGGCGCGCGCCGCCCGTCCCACCCTGCACCTGGAGCACGGGCGCCTCGTGGATCTGGGAGGCCGGCCATGAGCGAGTTCTTCCAGGTCTCCCGCTGGCGGCCGGGTCCCCTTCTGCCGCCCCGCGACGCCCGCGACGGCGCGTTGGTGTTCGTGGTGGCGGTGCTGTGCTTCCTGGCGTGTCTCACGGCCTTCGCCGCCCTGGCGGCCAACCGCGCCGCGCACGGCTGGACGGCGCAGCTCAGCGGCTCGGCGACGGTCGTGGTGCGCGCCCGCGTCAACGAGACTCCGGATAGCGCCGCCGCCCGCGCCGCCGAGACCCTGGCCGGCGTACGCGGCGTGATCGAGGCTCAGGCCCTGCCGCGTGAGAAGGCCGAGGCGCTGCTGGCCCCCTGGATCGGGACCGAGGCGCTCGTCGACGACCTGCCGACCCCGCGCCTGGTCACGCTCGAGCTGGACCCCAAGGCCCCGCCGACGGCGACCATCCTGGACCGCGCGCTGCGCGCGGCGGGTATCGACGCCACGGTCGACGATCACAGCCGGTGGATCGCCGATATCGAGCGCGCGGCCAACATCGCCCGTCTCGCGGCGCTAGGCGTCTTCATCCTGATCGCGGCCGCGACGGCGGCGGTGATCGCCTTCGCCACCCGCGCCGGCCTGGCGGCGCGACGTGACGTCATCGAGGTGCTGCACTTCTCCGGCGCCGAGGCGCGTTTCATCGCCGGTCTCTTCCAGAACCGGTTCGCGGCCATGGGGGCCTTGGCGGGGTTGCTGGGCGGCGCCGGGGCGGCCATCATCGGCGCGCTCGCGCGTTACTTCGGCGGCGGAGCGGGCGTTGCTCCAGTCCTGCCGCTGGCCTGGATCGACCTGCTGGCCGCCCTGCCCGCGCCGGTTCTGGCGGCGCTGATCGCCGGGGTCTCGGCGCGTCTGGCGGCGTCGCGGATCGTAGGAGAGATGCCGTGAAGACCTTGGCCGCCTTGCTGCTCGCCCTGATGATCTGGGGCCTTGGACTTCTGGCGTTCACCGGGCGGGTCGACCAATCGACCCCGCCCCCCGAACCGCCCATCTCGGACGGCGTCGTCGCCCTCACCGGCGCCTCGACCCTCCGCCTGGAGGCCGCGACACGGCTTCTGGAAGAGGGCAAGGGCCAGCGCCCAGGCACGATGAAGGCCATGAATCCCGCGCCACCGGCACCCAGCAGCTTGCCGCCGAGGGCGCCCGCGGACAGGGCGGCCGCGTAGACATCTATGACTGCTGCGTCGACCTGGGCTTTTCCGCCGCCAACACGGTGGGCAACGCCCGCGAAACGGCGGAATGGGCGCGCTCCAAGGGCTATGAGAGCCTGATCGTGGTCACCGCCGACTATCACATGCCCCGCTCGATGCTGGAGCTGCACGCGGCGATGCCGAACGTGGCGCTGCATCCCTATCCGGTGAAGACCGATCTGAACGCCCGCCGCTGGTGGAAGACTGGCGTCAGCGCGCGGCGCATGATCGTGGAGTACTGCAAGTACCTGGCGATTCTGGGCCGCGAAGCGTTCCTGGGGCTGGGACCGAAGGACAAGGCCGCCCCGGCGGCGAAGGAAGCGTCTTGATCTATCTGCGTTCGTTCATCTTCCAATTAATCTTCTGGCTTTGGTCGATCACCTGGGCGGTCGGCATGTTGCTGGTCCTGCCGCTGCCGCGTCGCGTCAACACCTGGTGCCTGACCACCTGGGCCAAGGGTCTGATCGTGGGCCTGCGAGTGTTGGCCGGTGTGAAGGTCGAGGTGCGCGGCCAAGAACACCGACCGACCGGCCCGGCTCTGGTCGCAGCCAAGCACCAGTCGATGTTCGACGTCTTCAGCCAGTTTGCTTTGCTGCCCGACGCCTGCTTCGTGATGAAGAAGGAACTACTTATGGTGCCGCTGTTCGGCTGGCATGGCCTGAAGGCCGGCATGGTGGTGGTCGATCGCGACGGCCACTCGGCCGCGCTGAAAAAGCTGGTCCGCGACAGCGTCGAACGCATGCAGGAAAGCCGGCAGATCGGTAGTGGGTTCCGATGTTTATTTACCCGCGCTCCCGACTATTGGAGACGTGTTAAAACAAGATCAACATGCCATGCAGCTCACTCTAGGAATTTATCTTTTTGGGCTTTCCATTGGGCAGCTTATTCTTGGCCCATTAACCGATCGATATGGCCGGACGGTCGCGATCTGCCGGGCCCGGCGAGTTCATGCGCGAACTGCAGACGCGCATCGACGGCGCAACGAAGGCGCTGGAGGATGCGGGCCTCTAGAGCATTTTTCGAGCGAAGTGGTTCCGGTTCGCGTGAAGAAAAATGCGTCAAAACAAAGGCTAGGGCTCACGGCCTGACGCAGCCAGGTCGTGAAGCGCTCTAGGCCGCCTCCCGCGCCTCGACCATTTTCAGCAGCTTCTCCATCGCGTGGTCGCGCACGCCGTCTTCGTGCAAGTGCATGACGAGGTCGCGCAGGTAGTCGATGTTGGGCCCTGAAAGACCCACGGCGCCAGCGATCAGCGCCGCCTGCTCTTCCAGGCTCAGGGCCCCGGCCCATTGGCTGTGCTTCATGTCCGACAGGAAGACGAGGGCGGGCGTGCGCACCCCGCCGTCAACCTTCACCTCGCGCCAGGTCTCGAAATAGGTCTCGGTCGGCTGCTCGCGCTCGCGCAGATAGGCGTAGACGCCCTCCCATTCGGCGGCGGCGAAGATCGCTGGGTGTTCGGATACGGATCGCTGATGTGGCGGCCCGGGTTCCCGTTCATAGACCGAAGAACCGCTGTGCTCCACGGCCGGCGACGGGCGTTCTGCATCTATTCGGTGCATCACCGG
>NCDQ01000235.1 GCA_002280275.1 Caulobacter vibrioides
GCTGCTGCCGGTCCGCTTCGAGGGCCTGGACAAGACCTTCTACGCCCAGTTCGATCTAGGGGCTAAGTCCACCGTCTTCTACGGCAAGACCCTGGCGGCGGCGGCGGCCAGGGCGCCCACGCTGCAGACGGACGCGAAGGGCAAGCTGGCGGGTCCCCTGGCCTTCACGATCGGCGAGATCAAGGCCTCGATCCCCGACCCCAAGGTGCGCGCCGATATCGGCGACCCCAACATCGCCTGGGATGATCCAGAGGCCATCGATCTGATCGGCACGATCGGTGTCGATCTTCTGGAAGACCGGATGCTGACGGTCGACTTCAAGGCCATGCGCCTGAGCGTCGGCGTCGCAGCCATGCCCGCCACCAGCCAGTGGTCGCCCATGGCCCTCAAGAGCCGCTGGGTGCTGCTGGACGCCACGCTGGAAGGCAAGCCGACCAAGCTTTTGCTGGACACCGGCTCCAGCGCCTTCTCGCTGCTGATCGACAAGGCGCGCTGGAGCGAATTGACCACCGGTCAGAACGCCGAGAGCTTCCCGGTCAATTCGTGGGGCAAGAAGCTGATGGCCCACACCGCCCCGACCCAGGCGCGGGTGATGATCGGCGGCCTCGACACTCCGCTGGGCGACGCCACNGGGCAACCGATTGTTCTTCGACCGGATCCTGATCCTCGACGCCCCCGGCGGCCGCTATGCGGTGCTGGAACCCAAATAGACTCTACGCCGCCAGCGTCATCAGGCTGCCAGGCGGCATGTCGCGGCGAACCTGCTGATCCAAGTCCTCGGTCATCTCGTCGAGCTCTTTCAGGCCGTCCTCGGCCTCCTTGACCTCGTCCGAGCGCTCGAACTTGCCCGGCTGGGTCAGGATGCCCTTGGTCTTGGCGGTCTGAAGCTCGTCCTTCAGGGCCTGGCTCGTGCTGCGGACCTCCTTGAGGAAGTCCATGTCGCCCCAGGCTTCCATCTTGGCCTCGTCCTCGAGCTGCTTGCGCTGGGCGGCCGCGCCTTCGGGGTCGGTCGTGGCGTCGGGCAGGCTGGCGAAGTCCTGGGCGTAGAGTTCGCCGGCTTCCTTGGCGGCCTTGCCATAGTCCTTGACCGCCGCCTTCAGCTCCTTGGCCGCAGCGGCCAGGGCCTTGGCCATGGCCTTGGGGTCGTTGGCGTAGATCTTCTTGAGCAGCTTCAGCCGCTCCATCACCTGCTGCAGCTTGGCCTTGGCGCGGCCCTTGGCGTCGCCGATGGCGTTTTTCTTGCCCAGCCGCATCTCTTTCTTGAGCTTGGCCAGCGCCTCGGCGGCCTCGGCCGCCTTCTTGGCCTCGGGCGAATTGGGGGCCGGCGTCGCGGCCGTAGACACCGGCTTGGCCAGCGCGATCGCCGGCTCGCCCTTCGCATTCTTGGCGTAGGCGATCAGCGCCATAGCGCCCGCCTGCCTGGTCACCGTCACCATCGGCCTTCCAGCCTCCATCGGCGGTTCTCCGCCTGTCTGGAGGCCAGACCTAGCAGGCCAAAGTTAAGTTAGGCCTTCTTGACGAACTCGGTGCGCAGGACGAGGCCCCGGACCTTGTCGACATTGGCCTCGATCTCGTCGGGGTCGCCGGTCAGGCGGATCTTCTTGACCACCGTGCCGCGCTTCAGCGTCACGCCGCCCGAACCCTTGACCTTGAGGTCCTTGATCAGGGTCACGGTGTCGCCGTCGGCCAGCAGGGTTCCGTTGGAGTCGCGGGTTTCTTCGGACATGGCGGGCCTTTCAGGATGGGGCGGCCAGAAAGGCAAACCCGCAAATTTCGTGGGGGCTTTCCTAGGCGAAGGGCGGGCTGCGGGTCAATGACCGGCGGGCGCTTGCAATTCTTGGTGGCAATTCTAGACTTTTTATCTTGATGAGAGCGCCAATGACCCTTCGCGAGCGGATCAAGTCCATGACGTTGCGAGAAGGCTGCGTGGTCTGGCTCTTCGCCCTTGGCTTGGGCGGCGCCATACGGTGGTTAGGGCGGGAATGGTCGATACCGCTACTGGGCTTACCCGTCGATTTCTGGCGCGGTTTCCTCATGACCACCGCCTCCATACCGCCCATCGTCGCGCTGGTCATTCCTCTGCTCCTCGGCGCGGGAACGACGCCCAAACCTACGGACACCTGACGCCCTACCCCTTCTTGCGCCCCAGCGGATGCTTGGTCTGGACGATGTGCGCCAGGTGCTCGCCGGCGACGTGGGTGTAGATCTGGGTGGTGGCGATATCGGCGTGGCCCAAGAGGGTCTGGATGACCCGCAGGTCGGCGCCGCCCTCCAGCAAATGCGTGGCGAAGGCGTGGCGCAGGACGTGGGGGCTGACCTTCTGGCGGTCAATGCCGGCGGCGATGGCCGCGTCTTCCAGCAATTGCCCGACCCGGCGCGCCGTCAGGCGCCCCGAAGCGCCGCGCGAGGGAAATAGCCAGGGACTGTCCTTTTGTCCCTTGGGCAGGAAGGCCGGACGCGCCTCCAGATAGGCCTTCACCGCCGCACGCGCCGCGTCGTTCAAGGGCGCCAGCCGCTCCTTGCCGCCCTTGCCCTTGACGATCAGATAGGCCGGATCGCGCGCCAGGGCCAACAGCGGCAGAGCCAGAAGCTCGGAGATCCGCAGGCCCGAGGCGTAGATCAGTTCGATCATGCAGGCCAGGCGCAGGCCTTGAGCGCTGTCCTTGGCGGAAGCCGCGGCCAGCAGGCGCGCGATCTCCTCGCGCTCCAGCACCTTGGGCAAGGGACGGCCGGCCTTGGGGGCGGCGACGCGGCGCGACGGATCGTCGGCGCGCCAGCCCTCGCCCAGCACAAAGCGGTAGAACTGGCGCACGGCCGAGCGCCGGCGGGCGGCGGTGGCGGGCGACAGGCCGCGTGCGCCCAGGTCCTGGAAATAGGCCTCGATGGTCTCGGCGTCCGCATCGTGCAGATCGTGGCCGGAGGACCCGAGGAACGCGCGCGCATCCTCAAGGTCCTTGCCATAAGCGGTCAGGGTGTTGCGGGCGGCCGCGCGCTCGACCGCCATCATCTCGAGAAAGGCGTCGGCCCAGGCCTCGCCCTGGCTCATTTGGCGTAGGCCAGGCCCAAGAGGCCCTCGACGACGATGGTGCGGGCGTCGGCGTCCAGGCCCGCCTGGTGCAGGGCCCGGGCGATGCGCGCGCGATCGACCGGCGCGGGACCGGCGACGCCGGCGTCAGCGGCGATCGACAGGGCCACAAGCCCCGCCTCGCCCGCCCGCTTGGCTGCGCCCGCGTCGTCCAGCAACTGCAGGCGGGCCGGCTGGGCCGCCGACTTGCCCGCGTCGAAATTATAGACCTGACCGCGCGCATCGGCGTCCAGGGTTCCGCCCAGGCTGGCCAGCAGCAGGGCGGCGGCCTGGGCCTGGGAGCGAGCGCCGCCGCCGGCCCCACGCGCCACCAGGGCGCCCAGCACTTGGTTGTCGGTCTTGCCGGAGGCCGCCGTGATCAGCGCGTCGAGGATCGCCAGGTCCGCGCCGCTGGCGCCAGGAATGCTGTCCTGCACCAGGCGCGCGCGGATCGTCTGGGCGCTGGCCAGATCGCCCGCCGCCACAGCCGCGCGGGCCATCAGCACCGGATCCTGCAGCGGTCCGCCGGCGCCCGCCAGCGCGGCGATCGAGCCTGCCGAGGCCTGCGCCGCTTCGGTAAAGGCCGTCAGCGTCTTGGCCTGACGCAGGAACGCCAGGGCCGAAGCCTCGGCGGCGGTGAGGTCCGCGCCGGGCGCGACGCCCGCAAGATCGCCCGCCGCAGACTTGGTCAGCGGCTTCAGCGCCGGTGCGGCGGACGCCACGGCGGCCCACGGCGGCGGCGGATTGGACATCGAGGTTCAGACGGCGCGACAGGGCGTAGTTGACGCCGTTCTTCAGCGAGGCCGCGCCCGGCGCGGTCCCCGCCAGCGCCGCGCCCATCAGCCGAGCGTATTCGGTGTCCTTGGTCTGCTGCTGAGCCAGTTGGAAGGTCAGCTGGGCGGCGTCGTCCTGCCCCGCCCTCAGCTGGCAGTAGGCGCGCAGGCGCAGCCAGTAGGCGCCGCCGCGATCCACGGTCAGGGCGTCCTGCACGGCGCAGGCCTTGTCATCGGCGCCGATGATCAGCGCCGCCTCGGCTGCGGCCATCGACAGGGCCGAGCTGCCCGCCGCGCCGGGGGTGCGGTCCAGCAGGCCGTCCACGGCGCGGGCCTCGCCCAGCGCGATCAAGGCCAGAGCCCGCTGAGCGCCCATCTCGACATCCTCGCCGATCCGCGCGGGGGCGTTGGAGCCGGTCGACAGCATCCGCCGCGCCAGGTCGGCGAAGGCCGGCGACAGGCCGCGCGGACCGCCGATCCGGGCCAGCACCTCGCGCATGATGTCGGGCGCCGTATCCTTCCAGAGCGTGGCCGGCAGGCCAGTGTCTGCAAGACTGCTGGAGAAGTAGTCGGGCGCGGCCAGACTTGTGACCGTAACGCCCTCCTGCGCGGCCGCGAGAGTCGGGGTCAGCACGGCGGCGACCAGGGCGATCAGGGATGGGAAACGCATCGAATGAGGCATGGACCGGTTATGACGCATGACAGGGCTCTCGCAAACTTGGCGCTGAGGCCTAGCCTCGTGTAAACCCGCGACCGCATCATGACCGAGCCCGATCCGACTCCCGACGCCGCCCCAGAGGCCGCCCCCCAGGTTTCCGACGACCTTGCGCCTCTGCGCGACAAGACGATCGTGCTGGTGGGCCTGATGGGCGTGGGTAAGTCCAGCGTCGGGCGGCGGCTGGCCAATGTGCTGGGTCTGCCCTTCCGCGACGCCGACAATGAGGTCGAGGCCGCCGCGGGCCGGTCGATCTCCGAAATCTTCGCCGAACTGGGCGAGCCGGCCTTCCGCGACGGCGAGCGCCGAGTGATCGCCCGGCTGCTGGACGAGCCGCCGCACGTGCTGGCCACCGGCGGCGGCGCCTTTGTCAACGCTGAGACCCGCGCCCTGATCAACGAGAAGGCCGTGTCGGTCTGGCTGAAGGCCGATGTCGAGCTCCTGGCCCGCCGCGTTTCGCGCAAGGACAACCGTCCGCTGGTGCGCGGCAAGGACCCGGTGAAGGTGCTGACCGAGCTCGCCGAGGCCCGCTATCCGGCCTATGCCGAGGCCAAGGTCCATGTCGAGACGGGCGATACCCCGCACATGGTGGCGGTCGAGGCTATCCTGACGGCGCTTCGCCAGTCCCGGGCGTAAGGAGTTCCGATGATCCGCACTGTCTCCGTGGGCCTGGGCGAGCGCGCCTATGACGTGGTCATCGGGCCTGGCCTGCTGGATCAGGCCGGCGACCGTGTCACGGCCGTCCTGGGCAAGCGCAAGCGCGTG
Source organism: Caulobacter vibrioides (assembly GCA_002280275.1). Lineage (GTDB taxonomy): Bacteria > Pseudomonadota > Alphaproteobacteria > Caulobacterales > Caulobacteraceae > Caulobacter > Caulobacter vibrioides_A. The sequence goes on from NCDQ01000235.1 coordinate 5,318, forward strand.
GCGATCGTCACCGACGCCCATGTCGGCGCCCATCATGGCCAGCGCCTCTCCGCCGCGCTGCAAGGCGCCGGGATCACTGTCGATGTCATCACCATTGCGCCCGGCGAGGAGAGCAAGAGCTTTGAGGGCCTGGCCGATCTTTCCGACCGCCTGCTGGCCTTGAACCTCGAGCGCGGCGACCAGATCGTGGCCCTGGGCGGCGGCGTCGTCGGCGACCTCGCAGGCTTTGCGGCGGCGATCTACAAGCGCGGCATCGACTTCGTGCAGGTCCCGACCACCCTGCTGGCCCAGGTCGACAGCTCGGTCGGCGGCAAGACGGCCATCGACACCCCGCGCGGTAAGAACCTGATCGGGGCCTTTCACCAGCCGCGCCTCGTCTTGGCCGATCTCGACGTGCTGGCCACCCTGCCCGCCCGCGAGCTGGCTTGCGGCTACGCCGAGATCATCAAGTACGGCCTGCTCGGCGATTTCGCCTTCTTCGAATGGCTGGAGACCAACGTCCAGGCGGTGCTGGGCCGCGACGTCGACGCCCTGGTGCGCGCCGTCGGCCGCAGCGTCGAGATGAAGGCCGAGATCGTCGCCGAGGACGAGAAGGAGGCCGGTCGCCGCGCCCTTCTGAACCTTGGCCACACCTTCGGCCACGCCATTGAGGCCGAGATGGGCTTTGGCGACGCGCTCAAGCATGGCGAGGCCGTCGGCGTCGGCATGGCCCAGGCGTTCCGCTTCTCGGCCAAGCTTGGCCTGTGCCCCAGCCAGGACGCGGTCCGCGCGCAGGCGGCGATCAAGGCCGCCGGCCTGCCGACCACGCTCGCCGATGTTCGGCCAGAACCCTTCAGCGCCGACGCCCTGATCGCCCACTGCGGCCAGGACAAGAAGGCGGAAGGCGGCAAGCTGACCTTCGTGCTGGCGCGCGGCATCGGCGATGCGTTCGTCGCCAAGGACGTGGATCGGGCGGCAGAGCGGCGTCAGCGACGTTGGCTGTATTGGCGTTTGGTGTCTGTGGCGCCGTGGGAGCCGTCCTTGCCCTTCGACAAGCTCAGGATGAGGACGATAAGCGGGCTCGGCTCGCACACAATCCTCATCCTGAGCTTGTCGAAGGACGAGGATTTCCATCCGGGGCGGCGCGCACGGCGCCTTGTCACCCCCTGGGTCCCGGGTCGGCTTCGCCGCCCGGGATGACGCGGGGATGGCTACACCATCCCCGACTTCTGTAGCTGCTTATAGGCCTTGATCACGCGCTGCAGCTTGTGCTCGGCGCTGCGGTCGCCGCCGTTGGCGTCGGGGTGGCAGCGCTTGAGCAGCTCCTTGTATCGAGCCTTGATCGCCGCGCTGTCAGCCGTGGCCTCCAGGTCGAGGTCGGCCAGGGCCTGGCGCTCCAGCTTGCCCAGACGGCGCTCGGCCGCCGAGCGCTCGGCCTCGGCCCGGCGCTGCTGGGCGCGGAAGAGGCCGAAAGGATCGGCGAAGTGGCGCGCGTCGCGAGCGGCCATGGCGGCGGCCTCGCGCGAATTGGCGTCGGCCTTGAAGCTCCAGGTCGGACGACCGCCGGTCATCCGCTCGCTCTCCTGCTCGGCCCGGATCTGGGCCTCGCTCATGCCGGCGTAGAAGTTCCAGTTCTTGTTGTACTCGGCCGCGTGCCGCTGACAGAACCAGTAGTGGTCATTGGGCATGTCGCGCGACTTCGGCGCCTTGGCCGATCCGGCAAGGCGGCAGTCAGGGTGGTCGCAGCGCTTCTCGCCGGGCTTGAGGCCCAGGACGTCGTGCGCCACATCCTCCTCGCCCTCCTTAGGGGGCCGGACCCGGATGTCGTAAAATTTGGGACGGTACTCGAACGGCCGGTTCATGGCGTCTAGAGTAAGGCCGCGCTATTTGTGTTCAAGGATTGACAAGCACGAGACGTATGATGGGCGCCGTCGCCGAGACCATCCGCCGCAAGTTGGAAGCGGCTTTTTCACCGTCCGCCCTCGAATTGGTCGATGACAGCGACCGGCATCACGGCCATGCGGGCCACACCGGGGCCGGCGAGAGCCATTTCAATCTACGCATCGAGTCGCAGGCCTTCGCGGGCAAGACGCGCGTCATGCGCCAGCGGATGGTGATGCACGCTCTGGCCGAGGAGCTGGCTGGGCCGGTGCACGCGCTGTCGATCCAAGCATCGGCGCCCGGCGACCGGTAAGGTCCGGCAAAGAGTAAGTCCGCGCTTACTTTCCGCTTGCGCGGCGGCGTTGTCGCTGATTGCTTTCGATCCCGGCGCGATCCTGCCGGAAGGCAAGTACACCGATGAGCGCCAACGTCCCTACGCCCCCAGACGCCCGTGAGATCGAGATCGCCGCCGCCTTGCCGGCGCTGCTGTCGAGATCCTACGCCCGCTACTCGAAGTTCACGGTGGCCGCCGCAATCGTCGACGAGACCGGCGCGGTCCACTACGGCGTCAATGTCGAGAACGCCGCCTATCCGCAAGGCACCTGCGCCGAACAGACCGCCATCGGGGCGATGATCACGGCCGCCGGCGCGCGCCGCATCGACAAGGTGCTGATCGCCGCCGGCACCGACGCCGTGGTTCAGCCCTGCGGCGGTTGCCGCCAACGCATCGCCGAGTTCGCCGGCGAGACCTGCCAGATCGTCTCGGTGCAGGACGGCAAGCCTACCGAGCGGGTGGCGTTCTGGGACCTGCTGCCGCGCTCGTTCGGCCCGCGCGACCTGGACTGATCCCCAAGCGTCGACAATCCCGCAGCGCTCGCGCGCCAGCCAAATAAAAAAAGGGCGGCCCTTGCGGACCGCCCTTTCTGTATTCAGCCGTTGGCCTGGAAAATTACCAGGGACGGATGTTGAAGCCGATGAACATGCGACGACCCCAGAGGTCGAAGTTGTCGGCCGACGTGCCGCCCAGCCATTCGGCGGGCTCAGCGTCGAACATGTTCACCACGCCGGCGCGCAGCGTGATCTTCGGCGAGTAGTCGTAGCGGACCGACAGACCATGCTCGGTGAAGGCGCCGGTGGTCAGGTACTTCTTCGAGTCATAGCGGTCGGCGTTGCCCTTCAGCACGTCGACGTCCTCGATCTCTTGGCTCGACTGCCAATCGACGGTCCAGGTGAAGGCCAGCTTCTCGGACGCACGCCAGGTCATGGTGTGCTTCAGACGAAGAACCGGGCTACCCACGGTGCTTTCGTAGTCCGTGGAGTCGAGCGGATCAGCGATGTTGGTGAAGTCGTGCTGGGTTTGCAGCCAGTTGCCCGACAAGCCGTAGATGAACTTGCCCGGGATGACGCCGAAGGTTTCTTCGAGGTCCATCGAGTACTTCAAGCCGAAGTCGATGCCGGTGGCGGTCAGAGCGGCGTAGTTCAGCGAACCCTGGATAAAGCTCGTGACTTGGAACGACGACGGATCACGCGTCTGGGTGGCGCAGGCGCCAACGTTGACATTGTCGCCGCTGACGCACTGGTTGGCGGCCTGTTGAGCCGTCACCGACGCGATCGCCGACTTGATCTTGATGTCGTAGTAGTCGCCGTAGACCGTCAGGTTCGGGGCGAACGACGGGCTCCACGAGAGACCCAGCGTCCAGCTTTCCGAGGTTTCAGGCTGCAGGAACGGGTTACCGCCCGCCAGGCCCGGAACGCTGCCGCTGCCGTAGTTCGGCAGGTAGGCGTTCGCTGCGCCGATGTTGTCGAACGACAGGTTCAGACCCGCCGCTTGCGCCAAGGCGCCGCAGTTCTTCACGCGGTTCGCACGGATCGTCTGGTCGGCCAGGCCGTTGATCACCGTGGCCGAGCAAGGATCCGAGAACCCGTTCGCGAACGTCTGACCGTAGGGGTCATTGGTTTCGGCCAGGTTCGGAACGCGAATGGCGGTGCCCTTCGTCGCGCGCAGCAGCAGCGAACGCCACGGACGATAGGAGAACTGCAGGCTATGGGTCTCTTGCTCGCCGACGTTCGAGTAGTCCGACTTGCGATAGGCGCCGCTCAGTTCGGCCGAATAGCCGAGGAACGAATCCCGCAGCAGCGGCAGGCTGCCTTCGATGAAGCCTTCCTTGACGTCGTACGAGGCCTTCAGGAAGTCCGGACCCGTGTTCAGGAACAGGAAGCGGCCAGCCGTGTCGCGGTTACGACCCGTGCCTTCCGTCATCTCCTTGCGCCATTCGCCGCCGACCGCGAAGCCGATCGGGCCAGCGCCCCAGAAGTCCCACAGATCGCCAGAGGCGAAGGCGACCAGGTCTTGCTGTTGGTTGCGGTCGGTGACTTCGACTTCAGCCGTCATGTAGTTCAGGCTGGCTTCGGTGAAGCCGCCCGGACCAAAGACGCGCGTCGGAGCGCACTTGTCGATCACGTCGCCCTGACGCGAATAGGTGACGCCGCCCACCACCGCGTTCGGCACGGCGACGCCTTGCGCCTTGAGCAACTGCACGCGGCAGACGATCTCGCCCGGCTTGCCGTGAACGATACCGGCGGTGTCGACCACCGCGTCGGCCGAAGCCTGGTAACGGACAACGTCGACGCCGCGTTCGCGGTTCGAGTTGTTCATCTCGCCGTAGGTGTACGACAGTTCCCAGTTCAGGTTCTTGGCGAAGGCGATGTCGCCCAGATCGCCGCGCAGGCCGAGCACGAAGCGGTTCAGCTCGCGGTTATTGAGCTGGCTGCGGGCGGGGCCGTACAGCTTGTGTTGAGCGCGCGGGTCGGCGACCGAACCGGTCTGAACACCCGCCGAGTTGTAGACTTGGCGGACGTTGGTCTGGATGGCGGTGCGGACGCTGGTCGGCAGGTAGGCGTTGTCCAGGCCGATTTCAAACGCGCTGGTGCCGGTGATGGCGCCGACGGTCCCCGGCGCGAACGCACGGATGTTGAAGTCGTGGAACACGCGCTGACCAGCGTCGTAGGTGCGTTCCTTGACGAACTTGTATTCACCGAAGGCCGCGAGCTTGTCGTTGATTTCCAGGTTGAAGCCGGTCTGATAGCGCCACGCCTGTGACTTCGGCGAACGGCTGGCCTGACCTTGTTCGGTGTTCTGGATCTGGCCCTGACCGCCGTTGCTGACGGTCTGGGTGAAGCCGACGCCACGGATGGGGCCGAAGGTCGGGGCGCTGGGGTTGCCAAGCGCATCATAGATGAAGGCGTTGTTGGGGGCGTTGGCCGGAGCGAACGAGAAGCAGTTCGCCGAGAAGCTCGTCGCCGAGCACGACTGGAACGGAACGTCCGGATCCGAAGACGGGCCCAATTCTGCTTCATAGCCAGGATACCAGGAGGCTTGTGCGTCGAAACGCATGCCGCCGGCTCGATGGCGCCTTTGCAGCGACCGGCCGCGAGATCAGCCGCCGACGACGGGTCGACGTCCAGGGTCAGCAGGCCCCAGCTTTGGCGACGCCAATCGACGTCGGCGTCCAGGACTTCTGCGGACGTATCGTATTCCGCCGAGGCGTAGACGTTCAGGCGGCCGTCCAGGAAGTTGTGACCGATCAGGCCCGACAGGCGCTTGCTCAGCTGGCCGTCCTGGTTGATCTGGGCCACCGATCCGTCAACTTCCAGACCCTGGAAGTCCTTGCGCAGGATGAAGTTCACCGCGCCCGACACGGCGTCAGCGCCGTACACGGCCGAAGCGCCGCCGGTGATGACTTCGATGTCCTTGATCAGCAGACGCGGGATCGAGTCGACGTCGACCGACAGGGTGCCGGGGCTGGAGCCCACGTGACGACGACCGTCAACGAGGGTCAGCGTGCGCACCGAACCCAGGCCCCGCAGGTTCAGAAGCGACAGGCCGCCGTCATTGAGGTTCGAGCCGGTCGTGTCCTCAGGGGTGATCGAGAACGACAGCGCCGGGATGTCGGCAAGGAAGTCGATGACGTTGGTTTGGCCCGATTCCAGCAGCTCTTCGCGGCCGACCTGGATCAGCGGAGTCGGGGAATTGGTGGGATCGCGACGGATGCGCGAACCGGTGACCACGACTTCTTCAACGATCGCCTCTTCCTGGGCTGCGGGCGCCGGCGCGGCTTGCGCCATCGCCAGGGCCGGGGCG
>NCDQ01000236.1 GCA_002280275.1 Caulobacter vibrioides
AAATTGCCAAACATGCGGTTGGCCAGATGGGCGCCGGTGGTCCAGATCTTGGTCCCGCTGACATGATAGGCCTCGCCGTCACGGACCGCGCGACAGGACACCGCCGCTAGGTCTGACCCCGCCCCCGGCTCGGAGAATCCCTGACACCAAAGATCCTTCCCCGACAGGATCGGCCCCAGATAGCGCGCGCGCTGGGCGTCGCTGCCCTGCTCGATCAGCAGGGGGCCCAGGCTTCGCAGGCCGCCAGCGAATAGGACCGGCGCGTCGTTCAAAGCGCATTCGCGGTCGAACAGGAACCGCTGGCGAGCGCTCCAGCCCGTGCCCCCCCAGGCCGCTGGCCAAGCCGGGGCGATCCAGCCGCGCGCGAACAAGCGCGCATGCCAAATCCGGCACGCCTCGATTTCGGAATGGACGCCTAGAGTTCTTCTGCCCGCCTGCCGAAGGTCCGGCGTGAGCGCCTCCTGGAAGAAGGCGCTCACCAAGGCCAAAAAGGCCTCGTCCGACGCCGATTGCATCAAAATCGGGTTCGAAAAGGGGGTTGTTCGATGAGCCACTTAGCCGATCCCGGGTCCGCGCAATCTGCGCCCCTCTTCTCCTAGGCCGCTCACAGGACACACGCCTTGATGGATCGCAAACGCTATTGGCAAAGTCGCTGTCCGCCAGCTTGATGAGCGGCAAGTCCGGCCACGACAGCCCTGCGCCTTCGTCGCAAGCCCCGGATTTGCCCTTGCTTGGCGCGGCGGCGCGCCTATCGTCCGCGCCGCATGAGCCCACTTGCCCCTCCTTCACCGCCCGATCTCGACGACGGCGACCTCGTCAAGGCGAGCGGACGGCCGATGATCACCCTGACCCAGCAGCCCTTCGCGCCCGGTGTGCTGCTTGACGCGTTTTGCAATGGTCGCGCCGAAGTGGGTGCAGTGGCCAGCTTCACGGGCCTGGCGCGGGCTGAAGGCGGCGCGGCACAGATCCTGGAACTGGAAGCCTATCCAGGCTTCACCGACGCGGTGATCGCCGACTTCGCCGAACGGGCCAAGACCCGGTTCGCGTTGCTGGACTATCAAATCGTCCATCGCACGGGGCCCATCGCCCCCGGCGAGGCGATCGTCTTCGTGGCCACGGCCGCGGGCCATCGCCGCGCGGCGTTCGAGGCCTGCGACTTCCTGATGGACTATCTGAAAAGTCAGGCCCCGTTCTGGAAGAAGCAGCATGGCCCAGACGGCGTACGTTGGATCGAGCCCACCGCTCAAGACCATGACGACGTCGGGCGATGGGGCAGCTCGCCTCTTAGCGCTGCGGGTCCTGGTCGATGACCCGCCTGACCCATATCGACGACGAGGGACGGGCCCGGATGGTCGATGTCACAGACAAGGCGTCGACAACCCGCGAAGCGGTGGCGGTGGGTTTCGTGCGGATGGCGCCCCAAACCCTCGCTTTGGCGCTGTCGGGGACCGGCCGGAAGGGCGAGGTTCGCGCCGTGGCGGAGATCGCAGGGGTCATGGCCGCCAAGAAAACGTCCGACCTGATCCCGCTGTGCCACCCCCTGGCCCTGTCCAAGGTTGAGGTCTGCGTCGAGCCCGGCGAGGGCGGATTGGCGGTGACGGCGCGGGTCAAGACCACCGGCCCGACCGGGGTGGAAATGGAAGCCTTGACCGCCGTGTCGGTGGCCTGCCTGACCATCTATGACATGCTCAAGGCGGCCGAGAAGGGCATGGTCATCGAGGCCGTGCGTCTGACCGCCAAGAGCGGCGGCAAGTCAGGAGCCTGGCTTTCATCGCCCCCGGGCGATGCTGGCCAATCCCGCCCCCTACCGTGACGGCCGCCCTGTCGCCTCGTCGCCGGTGGCGTCGAGTAGGATAGAGGTCCAGGCTGATGTCGTGTCCAGGCGACCTTGATCTCGCGCAAGGGCTTGGTCTGTCAAATACCCCAAAGGTGCGCCCATGACCGAAGACTCCCACTTTCAGCAACTGCTGAAGACCGCCGCCGCCCAGGTGCAGCCTCATCGCCTGCTGTTCGTGTTCGCGGGCGCCGAGCTGCCCGATCATCCGACCCCGACGCAGCGGGAAGACTTCCTGGCCGGACGCGGCGGCGCCTTGTCGGCGCTGATGTGCGTCGACAAGGCCGCTGGCGAGCTGTCCGACTTCGAGAGCTTGGCTCGCGAGTCCAAGGACGCAGGACCGCCCTGGCAGGTTGTGTTCGCCGCCGCCCTGTCTGGCCGCGACGGAAGCCCCCCGGCCAAGACCGAGATCGACGCGGCGCTCAAGACGATGGTCGAAGCCGTGCGGGTGGGCGGCGTCGGCCGATACGCCGCCTTCGGTCCCAGCGGCGATCCGCTTCACTTTCACTAAGCAAGCGGACTGTCGGGGCGTACCCATCAGGCGCGCGAGTTTGTCAGGCGTGATGGTGTTTGGAGCAGGCATGCGGCGTCCTCGGCGATATCGGGACGCGATGCTTTGGCGTGTCGCCTCATGGTGAGATCGCGATCCCCATGATCGCGATAGACTTGCCCCTTCCACCGCTGTCCACGTCCGCCTCACCGTAACTGGAGAGCCCGCGCCTTCTGTGAGTCGGCATGCTCAAACGCGCTCTCCATGCGCCGGATTTCCGCTGGCCGCCCCCCGACTGTTGCGGCGACATCGCGCCAAGTGGCGGTTGCCCGGCTAACCTCGGCGATGATCTCTCGCGCCGGCTTCGCGCCCAGGCCAAAGAGCTCGGCGACTGACTCCACCAAATCCAGGTCGCAGGTGCCCTCGTCCAGATCGATGTTGGTGGTGAGGATGCGCGGCCTGACATCGGTCGGGGTTGGGTTAAGATCATAGACTGGAGACAGCACCCATCCCCCCTGCCCGGCCCAAAGAAAACCATGGTTGCGGAGGTGGTCGTCGACGTTGGAGATCAGGACGTTGAAGACCATGCGGCGGTAGAGTTCGGCCGCATCCTGCTTGGTCTGGGCGCCATGCTGGGTCAGGACATCGACGAGTTCGGGATAGCTTCCCCGTTCGCCATCCTTCAGACCCATCATGGACAGAGCCGACAAGAAGGGGATGCGAGCCTCGCCTTGCCGGTCGAAACGCCGGGACAGCAGAACGGACTTTCCAGCGACCATCACCAGCTCATGGTCAGGGGTACGAATACCGGCCTGCTCGGCCAGCCTCAGCGCCACTTCCTCCCAGAGCTCGATGCTGTAGTCGTCGGTCTCCTTCGGGAATTTGGCGATCGACAACCGACCGTGCTGGTCGATCACCGACGCCTTCGGACGAGCCCCGCCGAGAGAGGAACCCGGCGCGAAGATCATCGCCAGATCCTCGTCCGTTTCTTCGTCGCGTAAGATGCGCTCGGTAACGGCCATCAGCCGGCCCAGTTCGACAAGCCCGGGCACGCCCGCCTCAGTCGGCGCCAGGAACGCAGCTTCGCCAGGTCGTCGGAACCGTAGTGCGCCGAGGCGGGAAACATCGGCCACGCCCAGCAGGTAGTCGGCGTCGGAAAGCGCGCGCACGGGACGCCCGTCACGCTCGGCCTGACGCCGCTCGGCCCGCTGCATCAGCCGCCGCCCCCAGGTGTCGGGCGCGGAGTCGCCGATCGAGCCGAACATCGTCAGGCCAGCCGCCGGCGCGAAGGCGCCTTGGCCCAATGTCAGGGCAGGCTCCAGGGAGAAGCGGGTCGCATCCGCCAACCAGTCGCGATGGTACTCGAAGACGACGGCTTCGCCGCCGCGGCGAGCCTGACGATGAAGCGTGCCGACCCGGTGCAGGCCGGCCGCGAAGTCGATGTGGACCTCGACGTCAGCCATGGTCGCCACTCGGTATCCGCTTGAGCCGCACGCGCTTTGGCAAGGCGGCGGACGCCATCGACAGACCAACCTCGTCCTGCCCCGGCGCCGCCAGTTCCCCAAGACGATCCAGCAGACCCAAGGCCTGAAGCACGGCGGCGTAGATGCCGATGCCTACGGTGTTATCGCCTGCCTCTATGCGGCGCAGGGTGGACCGCGAGGTGAAGGCGCGCTCAGCGACCACCTCAGCCGGGAGTCCTCGGCGGCGACGTGCATCCTTGATGTCGCCGCCCAGCTTGCGCAGGCTACGACGGACCGCCGTCGATGGATGGTGTGGCGTCGCCATAATGGCACCTTTGCGCTCCGCTAATGCAGATTTATGTATCACCAAGCTATCATTATTGCCAGACGCCATGGCTTCGCCCTCCCCACCCCAGCCTAAGCCGGATCCAGAACCACACCGTGGGTAAGCGAGGGCTGCAGCACCGGTGTGTGCTTCTTGCCCGCCACCCAGGCATCGATCATGTCGGCCCATTCCTGGAGCATGTGAGTTCGGGCGTGGGCGTACTCAGCGACATTGTAGACGCGACGAGACGTCCGCCGATCGAC
>NCDQ01000237.1 GCA_002280275.1 Caulobacter vibrioides
CCTGCGCGCCACGTTCGAGGCCCGGGTCGTCGACATGGAGAGCGCCGCCGTCGCCCATGTGGCCCTGGTGAACAAGACGCCCTTCATCGCCTTCCGCAGCCTGTCGGACCTGGCCGGCGGCGGCGCGGGCGCCAACGAGATGCACACCTTCATGGCCCTGGCCTCGGACAATTCGGCGACCGTCGTGAAGGCGTTCGTGAAGGCCCTGCCCTAGGTTTGCGAACGACCCGAGTTCAAACCCCAGAGGAGCAAACCATGTCGTCTTTCGATCGCCGCCTCTTGATCTCGGGCGGCCTGGCCGCCGGCGCCGCGCTGGCGACTCCCGCGAGCGCCGCGCCTGACGCTCCGATGCTGTTTCACCAGGTGTTCTTCTGGCTGAAGACCCCTGGCGACAAGGCCGATCGGGACAAGCTGATCGCAGGCTTGAAGGCGCTGAAGGCCATCGACGTCATCCAGCAGCTGCATGTCGGCGTGCCCGCCTCGACCGAGAAGCGCGACGTGATCGACAACAGCTACGATGTCTCCGAGCTGATGGTGTTCAAAAGCGTCGAGGACCAGAAGACCTACCAGGACCACCCGCTGCACCAGAAGTTCGTGGCCGACTGCAGCCATCTCTGGAGCAAGGTGGTGGTCTACGACAGCATGGCGGTCTGAAGCCGTCCCGCCAGAAAATCCTCCGCTCTCAACATCGTCATCCCGGCCGCACCCCGGCGAAAGCCGGGGGGAGAGCCGGGACGCAGGGGCCACCGCACTGCGGTTGCCCCTGGGTCCCGGGTCGGCTTCGCCGCCCGGGATGACGAGGGAAAGGGTCTCTTGAAGGTGAGGTTTCCCCTACCGCGTCCCGAACGTACGGTCGCCGGCGTCACCGAGCCCCGGCACGATGTAGCCGTGGTCATTGAGAGTCTGGTCGATCGCCGCCGTCCAGATCGGCACGTCCGGGTGCGCCTCTTGCAGAGCATCGACCCCCGCCTGGGCGGCCAGTAGGCACACAAAGCGCAGGTTGGTGACGCCGTAGTGCTTCAGGCGCGAAATCGCCGCGATGGCCGAGTGACCGGTGGCCAGCATCGGATCGACCACGATGACCAGGCGGCCGGCGATGTCCTCCGGCGCCTTGAAGTAGTACTCGACCGCTTCCAGCGTCTCGTGGTCGCGATAGAGACCGATGTGCGCGACACGGGCCGACGGCACCAGATCCAGCATGCCCTCGCACATGCCCAGACCCGCGCGCAGGATCGGCGCGAAGACCAGCTTCTTGCCGGCGATCTCATAGGCCGTGGTCGGCGCCACCGGCGTCTCGATCTGCACCGCGTCCATCGGCAGATCGCGGGTGACCTCATAGCAGATCAGCGTCGCCGTCTCGCGCATCAGCGCGCGGAACGTCTTCGTCGAGGTCGCCTTGTCCCGCATCTTGGTCAGCTTGTGCTGGACGAGCGGATGGCTGACGACGGTGACCTGAGACATTGGAAAATCCGGCTAGGAGCTTAGGCCCACGCTCCTAGCACGGTGTCTCGAAATCAGGCCAGTTGGTCGCCGATCGGCAAGCTGCGAATGCGCTTGCCGGTGGCCGCGAAGATGGCGTTGCACAGCGCCGCCGGCGCCGGCGGATAGGCCGGCTCGCCCAGGCCCGTCGGGTTGTTATCCGACAGCTTGTAGCGCACCTCGACCGGCGGAGCGTCGGCCATGCGCAGCAACGGGAAGTCGCCGAAATTGCTGTTCACCGCCGCGCCGTTCTCGAAAGTGATGCTCTGGTAGAGCGTGCTGCTGATGGCGTCGAGGATCGAGCCCTGCATCTGCTGGTCGGCGCCGCTCGGATTGACGATCTGGCGACCGACGTCGGCGGCGGCCCAGACCTTGTCGACCTTCACCGCGCCGTCCTTGACCGTCACCTGCATGACCACCGCCACATAGCCCAGGTGGCTGTAGTGGCAGGCCACACCCAGACCCGTGCCCTTGGGAACTTCGCGCCCCCAGCCCGACATCTCGGCTGCGAGGTCCAACACACCGCGCATGCGGCCGGTGTGGAAGCTGTCGCCTCTGCCCGGCTCGCCTAAGAGACGCGGCTCGCCCAAAAGCTCGCGACGGAACGCGACCGGGTCCTTGCCTGCCGCCAAGGCCAGCTCGTCGGTGAAGCTCTGGATCACGAAGCCGAAGGCGTTGTTGCCCGGCGCACGCAGGAAGCCGGTCGGGAAGCCCAGCGGCATCACCGAGACGTCGTGGCGGTAGTTGGCCACGGCCCGGCACGGGAACTGGGTCGAGTTCATCGCTGCGGCGGTGTTGAAGGTCTCGCCTTCGCCGAAGGTGATGAAGTGGTTCTTCCAGGCGACCAGAGCGCCCTTGGCGTCCAGGCCCCCGGTCAGGTTGTGCCAGCCGCCCGGACGGTAGAAGTCATGCTGGATGTCGTCCTCGCGGGTCCAGATCAACTGGACCGGCGCATTGACCTTGGCGGCGATGGCGGCGGCCTCGACCATGTAGTCGTTCATCAAACGCCGACCAAAGCCGCCGCCGCCGCGGATCAGATGGATGGTGATCGCCGAAGGATCGACGTTCAGCGCCCGCGCGACCAGACCACGGCCAGACTCGGGGTTCTGCGTCGGGGCCCAGATCTCGACCTTGCCGTCCTTGACGTGCGCGGTGCAGTTCTGCGGCTCCAGCGCGGCATGGGCGATGAAGGGGTAGCTGTAGGCGGCGCTGACGGTCTTGGCCGCGCCCTTCAGCGCCGCCTCGACATCGCCGTCATTGTGCAGGTTGCGATGCGGCGGCGCGGCGGCCAGTTCGGCGGCCTTGGCGGCGAAGCCGGCGGTGCTCTGGCCGGCCGTCGGATGCTCGGCCCACTGGATCTGCAGCGCCTCGCGGCCCTTGCGCGCGGCCCACCAGCTGTCGGCCACCACAGCCACGCCGGGCAGAAGCCCCTGCAGGTTGGTCCCGCCCTCGATGATGAAGGCGTCGCGGACGCCCTTCACCGCCTTGGCCGGCGCCAGATCGACCGACGCGACCTTGGCCCCATAGACCGGCGCCTTGGCGAAGGTGGCGAACAGCATCCCCGGCAGGCGCACGTCGATGCCGTAGGTCGGCTGGCCCGTGACGATCGCGTCGAGGTTCTGGCTCTTGTGGCTCTTGCCGATGATCCGGAACGCCTTGGGATCCTTCAGCGTCAGCGACTTGGGATCCGGCGGCGTCAGCGCGGCGGCGGCCTCGGCGAGCTCGCCATACGACGCGCGGCGCTTGCTGGCGGCGTGGACCACGACGCCTGGCTCGGTCGTCAGGCTCTCGGCCGGGACGTTCCAGCGCGCGGCGGCCGCGGCGATCAGCAGGGCGCGGACCGTCGCGCCCACCCGGCGCAGGCCGTCATACTCCAGCGTCGTGGCCATGCTGCCGCCGGCCACCTGGCGTCCGTAAACCTTGGTGTCGGCGATGGCCTGCTCGACCGTGACCGCCGACCAATCGACATCCAGCTCCTCGGCGATCAGCATCGGCAGGGCCGTCTTGATCCCTTGCCCCACCTCGGGAACCTTGGAGGCGATGGTCACCTTGCCGTCCGGCGCGATGCGGACATAGGCGTTGATCTTGGTGTCGCCCGCCGCGCGGCTTTCAGACGACACGGTGAAGCTGAGCAGCAGGCCGCCGCCAACGGCGGCCCCGGACTGCAGGACAAAGCGACGGGTCGGGTCGCGCAGGATCTCGCCGTCCATGATCAAGCCTTCTCCAGACCGGCGGCGACCTTGATCGCCTTTTTGATGCGGATGTAGGTGGCGCAGCGGCACAGATTGCCGTTCATCGCCGCGTCGATCTCCTCGTCGGTCGGCTTGGGCGTGGTGGTGAGCAGCGCCGTGGCCGACATGATCTGGCCCGCCTGGCAGTAGCCGCACTGGGGCGTGTCCACCGCCTTCCAAGCCGCCTGCACCTTGGCGCCGACCGCCGTCTTGCCCACGCCCTCGATGGTGGTCACCTTCTGCTCACCCACGCCGCTGATCGGCGTGACGCAGGCGCGCACCGGAACGCCGTCCAGATGCACAGTGCAGGCGCCGCAAAGCGCCGGCTGATTCTCTGATGGTGGTTTACAGCAACGCGCGCAGCGCGGGCCACACCAGAAAGCACCGCACTGGGGGTGGCGATAGCAAGCGCACAAGGGCTGGCGGCAACCAATACCGCCATCGCACAAGCACAAAATCCGATGTTGATGGCAGAAGCTATGAAAAATGCGGTTATCGCAGGACGCTTGAGCTATCTCGCAGGACGTATCCCAAAACGCCCATACGCAACCGCATCCTCTCCAATCGATGGGATGATACAGTTTTAAATCTTCATCCGTTCGTGGTGAGCTTGTCGAACCATGGGTAAAGCACCCAACGACATCCTTGCGGGCGGCGATGG
>NCDQ01000238.1 GCA_002280275.1 Caulobacter vibrioides
GCGCAGGCGCGGGCCGACGTCTTCGAGCATGCCACGCATGATCGAGGGCACCCCGGCCAGGACGAAGACGTTTTCCTTCTGGAAGCCGGGCGGGCCCTGCACGGGGTTCTTCACCAGGCTGCCGCCCTCAGGCACATGCGCCATCCGGCGGCGCGCGGCGTTCAGTTGGTCGCCCCAGCGGGCCGTCAGCATGGCGATGATCTCGGGATGCTCGGGCGCGGTGACGCCAAAGGCCTTGGCGATCGAGTCGGCGGTGATGTCGTCGTGGGTCGGACCGATACCGCCGGTGGTAATGACGTAGTCGTACTTGGTCCGCAGGGCGTTCACCGCGTCGATGATCTCCTGCTCGACATCAGGCACCACGCGGGCTTCGCACAGGTCCACGCCATAGGTCGCCAGATACTTGGCGATGGCCGAGAGGTTGGTGTCCTGGGTGCGGCCCGACAGGATCTCGTCGCCGATGATCATCACCGCGGCGGTTACACGATCGACCATTTCTTTCTCTCCCAGGGACCGCCCTCGCCCTTCGACAGGCTCAGGGTGAGGGCTACTTCAGCCGCTTCGGCCAGAAATCCTCATCCTGAGCTTGTCGAAGGACGAGGATTTCAGCAAAGCCAAGCGACTTCTCTCAGCCCGACTTAGGCCTCGCATGCTGCTGCCGCAACCGCTGATCCATGGTCGTCTGGTGAGCCGCTACAAGCGGTTCTTCGCCGATCTCGTACTGGACGACGGCCAGGAGATCACCGCCCACTGCCCCAATCCGGGGGCCATGCTGGGCGTGAAGGATCCAGGCCAGGGCGCCTGGGTGTCGTGGTCCGACGATCCCAAGCGCAAGCTGGCCTACACCCTGCAACTGGTCGAGCAGGGAAACGCTCTGGTCGGGATCAACACCCTGCTGCCCAACCGCCTGGTCGCCGAGGCCCTGGCGGCCGACGCCATCTCCGAGCTTTCGGGCTATGCGAAGATCAAGCCGGAGGTGAAGTACCGCGAGGCCAGCCGCGTCGACTTCCTGCTGACCCACCCCGATCGCCCGCCCTGCTGGCTGGAGGTGAACAACCAGTTAGATCATTTACAACCCAATTCCGCGCCAAGGGAACAACTTTGGCTCGAAGTAAAAAATGTCCACCTTTCAAGAACTAAGGGCCTCGCAGAGTTCCCTGATTGCAAGGCTGAGCGCTCGACAAGGCACTTGGGCGAGCTAGCCGCGCAAGTCGCCCGCGGAGACCGTGCAACGGTGCTGTTCGTCGTCCAGCGCGAGGACTGCGAGACTTTCAGCGCCTGTGCGGACCTCGATCCGCAGTTCGCGGCGGGGCTGGACGCGGCGGCGAAGGCCGGGGTGGAGGTGCTGGTCTATGCCTGCGCGATGGGGACGGAGGCGGTGCGGATCGCGCGGCGCATTCTGTGGAGCAACCCCCACCTAACAGCGATTTAAGCTGCATTTCGCGCCTGCTGAGCTACCCCTTGGCGCAGGCTCGCGAAGTGGGGATCGCATGAAGAAGACCGTTCTGGCGCTCGCCGTCGTGGCGCTGGCCCTGGCGTCGTGCGGCCCGTCCGATCCTAGCAAGCCCGAAGGCGGCTTCATCATCGGCCTGCGGGCCGTGTTCGCATTCAAGACCTGCACCAGCAAGCTCGAGGAGCGGTTCGGCCTCAAGGCGATTTCGGGCGTCACCTCCAACGACATGGACCCCCAGCCTACCGGCCGTCCGGGCGAGTGGGACGTCAAGTTCACCGCCGACGTCACCGAGAAGGAAAGCGGCCGCGTGACGCGCTACAAGGGCGTGTGCCGCGTGCGCCGCGACAAGCCCACGACCCTGGACGCCAGCTTCGTCAAGGAGGTCAAGGCGGGGAACGACATCGTGCGGCGGGTCCGCCCAGGCTGAGGGTTTTGAGCCGAAAGGTCGCGGCCAAGACGCGACGGCTATTGAACTTTTGTGCTATGCTCGCGACATAACCCCTGACAGCAGACCGCTTCGCCGCCCCTCGCGGCGGCGAGCCCCCGAGTAGAGCATGACCCTGGACACCGCCCTCGAGATCGAAGCCGAGACCCGCACGGGTCAGATCAAGCTGCACAAGGCCGAGGACTTCGAGGGCATGCGCAAGGCCGGCAAGCTGGCCGCCGAATGCCTGGACATGCTGATCCCGCACGTCCAGCCGGGCGTCTCGTCCGACGAGCTGGACCGGCTGGCGCGCGAGTTCATCCTGGACAACGGCGGCCTGCCCGCCTGCCTCTACTATCGCGGCTATCCCAAGACGGTCTGCATCTCGCGCAACCACGTGGTCTGCCACGGCATTCCGGGCGACTGGAGCCTGAAGGAAGGCGACATCGTCAATATCGACGTGACCGCCATCGTCGACGGCTGGCACGGCGACACCTCGCGCATGTACGGCGTCGGCGAAGTGGGCCCGCGCGCCCGCCGCCTGGTGGAGATCACCTATGAGGGCATGCGGCGCGGTCTCGAGGCCGTGAAGCCGGGCGCTACGCTGGGCGACATCGGCCACGCCATCCAGTCGTATGTCGAAGCGCAGCGCTGCAGCGTCGTGCGCGACTTCTGCGGCCACGGCCTGGGCCGCGTGTTCCACGACGCTCCGAACATCCTGCACTTTGGCCGCCCCGGCCAGGGCGCGGTGCTGAAACCCGGCATGTTCTTCACCGTCGAGCCGATGGTGAACCTCGGCAAGCCCGCCGTGAAGGTGCTGAACGACGGCTGGACCGCCGTGACCCGCGACAAGTCGCTGTCGGCCCAGTGCGAGCACTCGATCGGCGTGACGGAAGACGGCTATGAGGTCTTCACCGCCTCGCCGGCCGGGCTGTTCCAGCCGGCGATCCTGGGCGGCTGATCGCGTAAAACGTGCATTTCTGCGGTAGACAATCGGGCTGTTGTTCGCGATCCTGCGGGCATGACTAAGGCTGAGAAACGCAGGCGATTTCAGCGCGTCTTCGGGTGGTTCTACCTCCCGATGATGGCGGGCCTGTACCTTGTTCACAACGCTCTGAAACTGCGCGACGGCGAGATCGCCGAGGCTGAGTTTCTGTGGCGCGCCTCCATCTCCGCCCTCGTGATCATCGTGGGGGCTCTCATCCCCTGGACGGAGGAGCGCCGTCTTCGCCGTCTGACCGATGAACGGCGCCAGACGCGCCGACCGCCGCTGAGCCTGAGCGCGTGATGCGAGGTTACGCCCTCTCGATCATCGCTATTGCGCTGATGCCCACCTGGATTTTCGTGGAATGGCTTCGCGGCAATATGTCCGACGCAGCCGTCATCGCCGTTACGGCGCCCGTCGCGATCGTGTTGCTGTCCTATCTGATGGTCGGGCTCGCCAAGACGATCTGGCGGCGCAAGACGCGCCGACCGCCGCTGAGTCGGAGTGCGTGATAAAGTTCCTCCCCCGCGCGCGGGGGAGGTGGCCCGGAGGGCCGGAGGGGGCTAACGCGGCGTTCGCCCAGCACGCCCCCTCAGTCGGCTCCGCCGACAGCTCCCCCGCAACGCGGGGGAGCATCTAAAACCACTAGACAACCTTGGCGATAAACCGCCTACTGCTCGCGTAGAGTCGAGGGTGGTATGGTCAGTGTTTCTTCCCTGGCGATCTCCGACGGCGCGCCCGATGAGCCGTCCTCGCACACGCCCGCTCCGACCCCGCCAAAGCCGCCCCGCAAGTCCGACCACGCCCACCACCTGGGCCATCGCGAACGCCTGCGCGAGCGGGCGGCCAAGGGCGGGTTCGTCGCCCTGCCCGACTATGAGCTGATCGAGCTTTTCCTGTTCCGCACCTTCCCGCGCGGCGACGTCAAGCCACTGGCCAAGGCGCTGCTGGCGCGGTTCGGCTCACTGGACGGGGTTCTGGGCGCGACGGTCGAGGAGCTACGCACCGTGCCCGGCGTCGGCGAGGCCGCCGCCATGGACCTCAAGCTCTTGCACGAGGTGACTTTGCGCGCCGGCCGCGACAAGATCGCCAAGCGGCCGGTGATCAGCTCGTGGAGCGCCCTGCTGGGCTATGTCCGCGTGGCCCTGGCCAACGAGTCGCGCGAGCAGTTCCGGGTCCTGTTTCTCGATAAGAAAAACCAGCTGATCGCCGACGAGGTGCTGAACCGCGGCACGGTCGACCACGCGCCCGTCTATCCGCGCGAGGTGATGCGCCGGGCGCTGGAGCTATCGTCCAGCAACATCATCATCCTGCACAATCATCCCTCGGGGGATCCAACGCCCTCGCGCCCCGACATCGACATGACCAAACAGATCGTCGAGGCCGGAAAAGCCCTGAAGATCGCCGTGCATGATCATTTGGTGGTCGGCCGCGAGGGCGTGGCCG
>NCDQ01000239.1 GCA_002280275.1 Caulobacter vibrioides
CACGAAGCCGTTCTGGGTGGGCTTGCCCGGCGCGATATAATGCCAGGCGACGCGATGATCCTCCGCCCAGGCCAGAATGGCCGTCGAGGTGAACTCCGTACCGTTGTCGCTGACGATCATCCCTGGCCGGCCACGACGAGCGATCAACGCCGACAGCTCGCGCGCCACGCGCCGACCCGAGATCGAGGTGTCAGGGATCGCCGCCAGACATTCCCGGGTGACGTCGTCGACCACATTGAGAACCCTGAACCGGCGCCCGCCCGCGAACTGGTCGTGCACGAAGTCCAGCGACCAGCGGGCATTGGCCTTGGCCTCCACCAGGATCGGAGCCCGTGTGCCGATGGCGCGGCGGCGAGCCCGGCGTTTGCGCACCGCCAGGCCCTCCTCGCGGTAGAGCCGGTAGATGCGGTTCTTGCCGGAAAGCTCGCCCTCCCGACGCAGCAGGACGAACAGCCGCCGATAGCCGAACCGCCGGCGCTCGGCGGCCAGGCCGCGCAGGCGCTCGCGAAGCTCGGTATCCGGCGGACGGCGCGATCGGTAGCGCACCATCTTGCGGTCCGCCTTGACGATGGAGCAGGCCCGCCGCTCGCTGATCTCGAACACCGTCCGCAGATGAGCGACGCCTTCGCGCATGCTTCGCGCATGGCGGCGGGCCCTACCATTTTTTTGAGAGCAGCTCGTTCAACGCCGCCTTGTCGAGCATGGCGTCGGCCAGCAGCGACTTGAGGCGCCGGTTCTCGTCCTCCAGCGCCTTCAGCCGCTGGGCCTCCGACACACTCATGCCGCCGAACTTGGCCTTCCAGGCGTAGATCGTGCCTTCCGACACGCCGTGCTTGCGCGCCAACTCACCAGCCTTCGCCCCGGCCTCGTTCTCCCGCAGGATCCCGATGATCTGCTCTTCCGTAAATCTCGCTCGCTTCATGTCCGTCCTCTCAAGGGACGGACTCTAGCTCCGCGTGGAGGAAAAAATCAGGGGCAGGTCACCTCGAACGTGGCGAGCCTCATAAATTACGGCGAACGGTATCGGTCGGGTGAGCGGATCTCCTCGGCGTTTGTGGAGGCGACGGTCAACGCTGTGGTGAGCAAGCGGTTCGCCAAAAAGCAGCAGATGCAATGGAGCCGCTGCGGCGCCCACCTGCTCCTGCAGGCCCGCACCAAGACGCTCGACGGAACGCTGCGATCAACATTCGAGCGCTGGTATCCGGGTTTGGCCAACGACAACGATCAACGCCTCATTCTGGCGCAGACTGCGTGACCCACCCCACACTTCCTCATGCTCTCCTGCTTGGTCAGCTTCGACCGCGATCACTGCCTAGTGAAAGCCATGGCAGCCAAAAGCACTTGTGTGCAAGCCTCGTTTCGCCGGCCCAGGACTACCTTCCCAACCGTCAGACCAGTAGTTCGCTTTCATTTGGAGCAGTTGAAATGGGCGGACGGAGTAGCCGGGCGACCCGCGCCAGGAGTTGGCTCTCGCTGAACGGCTTCGTCAGATAGTCCTTCGCGCCGAGGCCTACGGCACGCCGCACATCTTCAGCGGTGTGCCGGGCCGTTAGGACAAGGACGGGGATACGCTTGGCGCCAGAATAGGCCTTGAGCGCCTCGAGGACGCCGAAGCCATCCATTTCCGGCATGTTGATATCCAGGACCATCGCATCCGGCCGCAACTCTCTGACGCGTCCCACCGCCTCGGCCCCAGTTCGGGCGGTATGGACGTCATAGCCCGCCATCTCGAGCCGCGTGCGGATGAGATCTCGAACGCCGAGGTCGTCCTCCGCCACGAGGATCCGCGACCTAACCGACATCGGCGAATTCCTGAGGCTGCGGATCCTCCGCGAACGCCGTGGCTCGAGCTATGGAGGCGATCAGCGCTCCGGCGCCTACCGGCTTGGCGACGACGTCCTGAAAGCCAGCGGAAATCAATCGGTCCGCCATATTGGTGTCTGCGTCCGCAGTGAAGGCCAGGATGGGGGTGGCGTCATTTGGGCCCTGCGAGGCGCGTATTCTCCGCAAGGCGCCCAGCCCATCGAGCCTTGGCATGCGCAGGTCCATGAGGATCACGTCGTATGGCCACTCCGCCGCCATCTGTGCAGCCTCTTCGCCATCAACTGCTTCGGAAACCTCGGCGCCGACGCCTGCCAAGAACAAGCGCGCCAGTTCGCGATTGGTCGGGTGGTCGTCGACCACGAGCACGCGGACGCCGCCGAACGTCAGCCGTTCCATCGCCAAGCCATCGGTGTTGCCTTGCGAAAGGCTCGACAAGGGCGCGGGGACCTTGAACCAGAACCGACTGCCCTCACCCATCCGGCTCTCGACGCCGATCTCCCCGCCCATGGCCTCCACCAAGCCTTTGCAGATCGCCAAGCCCAGGCCCGTTCCGCCTTGAACCCGCGTCAACGACCCATCGACCTGCGAAAACCGCTTGAAGAGGCGATCCTGCTTGTCCGGGGCAACGCCTTCTCCGGTATCGATCACATCGACGCTGAGGACCTCGGCGGCGCGATCGTAGCGCGTGCGCAGGGTAACGCTGCCGCCCGTGGTGAACTTCACCGCATTGCCGACAAGGTTGAGAAGGATTTGGCGTATCCGGTCCGGATCGACTGCAATGATCAGATCGTCGTCTGCGGCCTCCCCATCCAGGGTGAGGTTCAGGTCTTTGGCGCCGGCCTGTGGCGTGAACAGGTCCAATGTGGCGCGGCTGAGCTTGGCCAAGGAGGCCGGTTGGACCTGGAAGCTCACCTGTCCGGCTTCCAGCTTCGAGAAATCCAGGATGTCGTTGACGGTGCACAGGAGCGCACGGCTGGCGTCGCCGACGCGTTCCACATAGGTGCGGGTCAGGTCGGTCAGGTCGCTCTGCTCGGCCGCGAGACTCGTGAAGCCGATGATGCTGGTCAGCGGCGTGCGCAGCTCATGGCTCATATTGGCGAGAAACTCCGCCTTCACCCCCGCAGCGGCTTCGGCTTCGGCTCGCGCTAGCCGAAGCCGGGCCTCGAGGAGCTTTTGGTCGGTCACGTCCACCATGGTTCCGATCATGGCGATGACCTCGCCGCCGGGACCGTGTTCGGCGCGAGAATTGCGCGCCAGGTATCGGACCTCGCCGTTGGCACGCACGATCCGTGAGATCGAATTCTCGTCGACCTCACCTGTCGCGAGTTGGCGCTTCAGTCGGGCCGCCACAGCCTCAGCGTCGTCAGGATGGATCATGCCTATCAGCGCCTCGAGGTCGAGCGGCGCGTCGGAGGCGAGGCCGAAGATATGGTACATCTGGGTCGACCAGGTGACGTCGCGAGTGCGCGCATCCACGCGCCAGTTGCCAAGGCCGGCAACCCCCTCGGCGACCTCAGCCCGCCGGGCTTGCTCCTCGGCCTTGTCGCGCGCCTGGGCCATGGCCGCTTCCGTGCGCTTCAGGTCGGTGATATCCACGCTGACCGAGACAGTGCCCCCATCGCCAGTGCGCCGTTCGGTGATCCGCAGCCATCGTCCGCCAGCGGTTTGCTGCGTCAGGCTGGGCGCCTCGTCACGGCGAGCTGCGTTTCGTTCGGCGAGCCACTCCGTCTCTCGCCCGACCGCCTCAGGGTAGACGCCATGGACAAGGCTCGATTCCAGCAAGTCGGAGAATGGCATGCCAGCGACGAGGATCGCCCCAGATGTCCTGCAAAGATCGTCGTACTGCGTGTTCCACGCCACCAGCCGATCGTTCGCGTCGTAGAAGGCCAAGCCTTCCGGCATGACATCGAGCGCCTCGCGCAGGCGGCGAAGGTTTCCATTGCGGCTGGCGGCGTCGAGGGCCACGCCGCCGATCGCGGTGATAAGGATCAGCGCAGTGACCGCCACGGCGACGGCCGCCATCACCGGATCCGACATCAGCGAAGCGGGCACCGCGATGCTGAGATCAGGAACTATCGTCACGGCGGTCATCCCCGTGAAGTGCATCCCGACGATCGCGAGACTGAGCAGACCTCCCCCTGCGGCTTGCTGCTTAAGCCCCGCGCCGGGGCGGGCGACAAAGAGGGCCGCGCTAGCGAACAGCGCGCCAATCAGCACGGAGGCCACGATGTAGTTCACGTCCCACTGGAAGACGCCGGTCGTCCGGTAGCCGCTCATGCCGACGTAGTGCATGGAGGTGATGCCCAGGCCGACGACGAGGCCGCCGCCGATCGACGTCAGTCGCCGCCGAGAATCTGCAGTCGTCGCTGAACCCGCGGCAAAGCCCAAGGTGGTGCTGATGACGGCGACAGCCAGCGACCCCATTGTGGCCAGGGCCTCATAACCCGTCGGTAGCCCAGTCTTAAACGCCAGCATGGCGACAAAATGCGTCGTCCAGATGCCAGAACCGGCGACCAAGCCCGTCATGGCGAGCCAGGTCCAACGCCTCCACACCGGAAACGTTGGAACCTTCGAATAGAGGAAGAACGTCGCCAGCGTGGCCGGGACACAGACGAGCGCGGCGACCACGACCAGCCACCAATTGTGTTCTGTGGCGACGCACAGCAATATTTTGAACATTATGGCCGCTCCGAGCGCATTTCGAACGACCATCCCGGCCCGTGGTTAACAGAACAGTCGGGGATGGAGCTAAACGCGTTCTGAGGACCGGCCAGGAGCCCTGAATTCTGTCGATTTCCGGGCTAGAAGCCCTTGTGTACAATGGGTTGTGGTCAATCATCGAGGTCATGGCTGCGCCAATTCGCCACAAGCCGGCGTCAGCCGATGGACCAAGGCGACGGCGACGGGTCGGACCATTCGATGTGTCGGTTGCCGACAACTTCCTGCAGGTCATCGCCAATCATGCAGATGATGTGACCCGCTTGAGGGGC
>NCDQ01000720.1 GCA_002280275.1 Caulobacter vibrioides
AAATGGTCGGAGTGGCAGGATTTGAACCTGCGACCCCTGCGTCCCGAACGCAGTGCTCTACCAGACTGAGCCACACTCCGACTTGGAGGCCGGCCTTATAGGTGGGTGTTCCGGAGGGCGCAAGCGCCTTTTTTCAGGTTGGTCGGGAGGCCTGAAAAAAGTTCTGAAAAGGTCGTTGCATCCGTCCGAGTCGTGAGCTATCTCCACCGCCTCGCCGGGCCCTGAGGGGTCTCGCCGTTCCTGCTGGGGAATGGTGTAATGGTAACACTGCGGTTTTTGGTACCGTCATTCTAGGTTCGAGTCCTAGTTCCCCAGCCACTTCTCCTCATCAATTGCCCTAGATGCCGACGTCTTTAACGGACCAAGGCGCGCTTGAGCGTGACGCCGAAATTGGGAACCGGTTTCGGCGCGGGTCACGCTCTAAGCCTTTGATTTAGAGCCTCGTTATCGCGTCAATCGATCCCGTTTTGACGCGCGAGGCTCTAAGCGCTTGCATCCGCGGCAAGCGCGATTGCGTAGTACGGCTCACAGGGACCGCTCGCAGGTTGCGAGGACGGCGGCGCGACGTCGGGGGAAGTACGCCCTTAGCCTGTCGCAGGGGCGATTGCGGTAAAGAGACATGATGCGGGCGACATCGAGGCTTGTTGTTTTCCTCGCGGCGGCGGTCGTGGCGGTCGCCGTGGTGGCGTGGTTTGTGATGTCGCGACGGCCGCCAGAAGTCGCCGTTCTCGAGATCAGGCCCGCGACGATCGAGCAGGCGCTGTCCGTGGTCGGCCGCGTGCGTCCTCTGGAACTGGTGCAGGTCGCTTCGCCCAATTCCGGACAGATCGTGCGCCTGTTCCATGACGAGGGCGACCGCGTGGCGGCCGGCGATCCGCTCGCCGTGGTGCTGGCCGCTGTGGAGCAGGCGCAAACACAGGTCGATGCGCCAGACGCTGTTCGAGTTGGGCTCGTCCACCGGGGTCGAGATCCGCGCCGAGGTGGAAGAGGTCTATGCTGACGCCCTGCGGCCGGGCCAGGCCGCGCGCGCGGCGCTGTCGGGTTCCTCGACGAT
This sequence comes from Caulobacter vibrioides, assembly GCA_002280275.1. Lineage (GTDB taxonomy): Bacteria > Pseudomonadota > Alphaproteobacteria > Caulobacterales > Caulobacteraceae > Caulobacter > Caulobacter vibrioides_A. The sequence continues at coordinate 1,055 of NCDQ01000720.1, forward strand.
CTTTCCCGCCCGCGTGACCGAGGTTTCCCCGCGTGTGGACTCCAGCACCGGCGGGCGTTCTGTGCGGTTGGCGGCCGAGGGCGATCAGGCGCTTTCCCCCGGGCGTTCTGTCGACGTCACCATCATCGTCAGGCAGCGGCCCGGCGCGATCGTGATCCCTCGCGCGGCCGTATTGGACGCCACCGCTGCGCCCAAGGTTCATGTGGTCGACGCGGGCGGCATCGTTCGGGCGCGATCGATCACCGTGGCGCGCTGGCCTTCGGTCAACGCCATCGTCGAAAGCGGCCTGCGGGCGGGGGATAGGGTCGTTCTGGAGCCGGCGGCTGTGAAGCCGGGCGCCCAGGTCACTCCCGTCGCCGCCAAGCCGGACCGCTGATCCCGTGTTCGCGTTCAAGGTCGCCCGGCGCTACCTGTTGTCCAACCCCTCGCAGACCCTGCTGCTGATCGCGGGGGTC
>NCDQ01000240.1 GCA_002280275.1 Caulobacter vibrioides
CGGTCGGGATCGAGGTCGAGATCGAGGACCGAGGCGAGGTCACGGCCGTCCATGCCGATCGCGCCAATCTGGAGAACGCGCTGCGGCAGCTGGTCGACAACGCCGTGCTCTACACCCCGCCTGGCGAAAAGGTGATCCTGACGTGTCGCCCCACCGAGCTCGGCCAGGCGGTCATTGAAATCACGGATCGCGGCCCGGGCTTCGACACGAATGTCGATTTCGATAACCCCGTCCCGTTCAAGCGCGGCAGTTCCCATGCCGGCTTGAACAAGCCGGGCCTGGGCCTTGGCCTGTTTATCGCCCGTAATCTGCTTGAAGCCAGCGGGGTGCGCCTGACGCGGCGCGATCACCCCCAGGGCGGGACGATCGTCACCCTGACCTTGCCGGCCAGTCTTGCGGAGACCAAACCCGCCAAGCCGGCTAAGAAATCCCGCAAAAAGACCGTCTGACCTCTACAGCCCCGCACACACCCTGCAGAACGCCGCGATATCCGCCTCGTCGTGGTACACAGACAACCCCACCCGCAGCACGTCGTCGCGCACGTCGACCACCACGCCCTTGGCCGCCAAGGCGTGCTTCCAGGCGTTGGCGTCGGGATGGCGCAGGGCCAGGAAGCGGGCCTGCGGGCAATTCCCCGGCGGGTTCAGCACCACCGCTTCGCGCAAGGCTCCGGCCGCGCCCGCCGCGATCTTTTCCAGCAAGCTGACCTGCAGCGCCCGCGCATGGGCGGCGACGCTGGCCGTGGTCAGGCCCTCGGTCTCCATCATCGCGCCCGCCGCCACGAAGCGATAGAGACCCGAGGGGTCGAAGGTCGCGCCCATGAACCGGCCGGCGTCGGTGACATAGCCAACCCCGCCGGGCGGGCCTTCCAGGTCGCCAAACTCGGCGTACCAGCCGGTCAGCACCGGGCGCGGGCCAAAGCCCGCCGGCGCGTGCAGGAAGGCGCAGCCCTCCCCCGCCATCGCGTACTTGTAGCCGCCCGAGACGTAGAACAGCCGGTCAGCCACGGCCGACAGGTCGGTGGGGATGGCGCGAAAGCCGTGATAGCCGTCGACCACCACCCAAGGGCCGTCGGGGCGCGCAAGCTCGGCCAGCGCCCAGACGCGGTCGAAGACCAGGCCCGTCTTGAAGAAGACGTGGCTGACGAAGATCAGGTCGTGATCGCCCGTCCGCGCAGCGGCCAGGAACTGCTCGGCGAAGTCGGGGCCTTCGGCGTCGATCAGGGTCAGGGTGATCTCGCCGGACTCTCCCAGCGCTGGGCCTGGCGGCGGAACGAGTGGAACTCACCGTTCGTCGACAGCACCCGCAACGGGCGCGGCCGGTCGATCGCCGAGACCAGGGTCGCCAGCAAGAGATGGGTGTTGGGCGCAAAGACCACGCTGTCAGGAGACGGCAGGTTCAGCTCGCGCGCCACCAGCCCCTGCGCGGCCGGATAGACCTGGCCCAGCGCCTTGTCCCACTTGTGGTCGGCCAGGACGGCGGCGTCCTCCCAGGCCTCGACCTGAGCGGCCAGCGTCACGTCCGGCCACAGGTGGTGGCTGTGGGCCGCCATGTGCAGGCGGTTCGGAGCCGCAGACAGCGCGCGCGAGAACAGGTCCTTGCGCGCGGTCATTACAGCTTGGTCCTCAGCGACCACAGCTCGGGGAAGGCGCGGCGGCGCAGGGTGCTGGCCAGATAGCCGACCCCGTCGGTGCCGCCCGTGCCGGGACGTCCGCCGATGATCCGCTCGACGGTCAGCACGTGCTTGTGGCGCCAGGTGACCAGGGCGTCGTCCAGATCCACGAGCTTCTCGGCCAATTGATAGAGCTCCCAATAGCGTTTCGGGTCGCGATAAACCTCCAGCCACGCGGCCTCGACCTCGGGCGAGGGAACATAGGTCTGGCTGAAGTCGCGGTGCAAGGCGCTATCGGGCACGGTCAGGCCATGGCGCGGCAACTGGGCGATGGCCACGTCGTACAGGCTGGGCGACTCCAGGGCCGCCTTCAGCATGGCCAGGGCCTCAGGGCGCTCGGTGTGGAACTTCAGGAAGCTCTGGTCCTTCAGGCCCAGAAGGTATTCCAGGGCCCGGAACTGGTGCGACTGGAAGCCCGAGCTGGTGCCCAGATCATCGCGGAAGCTGAGATAGTCGGCCGGCGTCATGGTGGCCAGGATGTCCCAGGACAGGGTCATCACCGTCTGGATCCGCGAGACCCGCGCCAGGGCCTTGTAGGCCGGCTCGACATCGCCGCCGGCGATCAGCGTCATGGCCAGGCCGACCTCGTGGAGGATCTCCTTGAGCCACAGCTCCTTGGTCTGATGGATGACGATGAACAACAGTTCGTCGTGCCGGTCGCTCAGCGGCTTCTGGGCCGAGAGCAGTTCGTCGAGCGCGAGATATCGCGCGTAGGTCATGTCTTGCGCCATGCGGAGACCTTAGGCGGCGTCTTGCCGGACATTGTCCTGGTTTGCGCGGCGGCGACGGGGCGCGTTAGAACATCGTTCTGACATATCGGAGATCAACAGAACGATGACCGCTCTGAGCCGCATGGATCTTTCCATCCTCCGCATCCTGGAGGCCGACGCCCGCATCTCGTTCGCCGCCCTGGCCGAGCGGGTGGGCCTGTCGAAGTCGCCGTGCTGGTCCAGGGTGCAGGCGCTGGAGAAGCAGGGCGTCATCACCGGCTATCACGCCCGCCTCGACGCCAAGGCGCTGGGCAAGGGGCTGAGCGTCTACGCCCTAGCGACCGTGGAGTTCGCCCGCTACGAGGCCTTCGAGGCCGCCGTGCTGCGCCATCCGGCGATCACCGACTGCCACTCCACGGCCGGGGCCGGCGACTATCTGCTGCGGATCGTGGCGGCCGATGTCGAGGACCTCGACCACCTGCTGCGCAAGGAGCTGAGCCAGATGCCTGGCGTGCAGCGCTACACCACCACCGTCTGCATGAAGGCCATCAAGGAAGGTGGGATGGTCACCGCGGGGCTGTGACCTTGGCGGCGCCCCTTCCCCCTGAAGGCGTATCGCGGCTAAACCAGCATCATGGTTGAGCCCGTCGCGTCCCTCCCCTCGCCCGCCCCCGCCCTGCGCAGCCGCGCGGGCAAGACGCTGTCGATCGTGGCGCCCTGCTACAACGAGCAGGAGGTGCTGGACCTGTTCTTCGACCGGATCGAGGGCGAGCTGACCCAACTGGGCGTCGACTACGAGATCGTCTGCGTCAATGACGGCAGCCGCGACCACACCCTGGCGGTGCTGCTCAAGCACCACCAACGCAACCCGCGCATCAAGGTCATCAACCTGGCCCGCAACTTCGGCAAGGAGACCGCCCTGTCGGCGGGGCTGGACGCAGCGACCGGCGACATGATCGTGCCGATCGACTGCGACCTGCAGGATCCGCCCGAACTGATCAGCCAGTTTCTGGAGGCCTGGGAGGCCGGCGCGGACGTCGCCTATGGCGTGCGGGTCGATCGCACGTCCGACGGTTTCCTCAAGCGGGCCACGGCCCAGGGCTTCTACCGGGCGTTCAACAAGCTGTCCGACGTCGACCTGCCCTACAACGCCGGCGACTATCGACTGATGGACCGGCGTGTGGTCGAGGTGCTGAAACAGCTGCCCGAGCGCAATCGCTTCATGAAGGGGCTGTTCGCCTGGGTCGGCTTCAACCAGGTGGCCGTGCCCTATGTCCGCCCCGAGCGCGCGGCGGGAACCAGCTCGTTCCGCTACTGGAAACTGTGGAACTTCGCCCTGGACGGCTTCACCTCGTTCAGCAGCGTCCCGATCCGGATCTGGAGCTATGTGGGCCTGACCGCCGGGGTTCTGGCCTGCGGCGTGGCGACCATATTGGCGGTTCAATCCGCATCTGTGCTGGCCAACACCGTCATCGAAGGCTTCGAAGTGGTGGATACGTCGCGCGCATCTATCAGGAAGTGAAGAACCGGCCGCTGTATGTGGTGATGGACCGCTACGGGTTCGACGCGTGAGCCTCGTCGCCCTGCTGACCCCGGCCCGCCGGGACTTTCTGATCTCGGCCCTGCGCTATGGGCTGGCCGGCGTCTTCAACACCCTGGTCGGCCTTTCGATCATCCTGGTCCTGGACCTGGGCTTGGGCCTGGATTCGCACCTGGCCAACGCCGTCGGCTATGCGGTCGGGATCTGCGTCAGCTTCGTGCTGAGCAAGGTCTTCGTCTTCAAGGCCCGCAAGACCACGCGCTCGGCGCCGCTGCGCTACGTCATCGCCGTGGCGGCCGCCTTCGCCCTGAACCAGGGCGTGCTGACCCTGGCCAAGCTGGTCCTGCCCACCGGTGCGCTGTGGAGCGTCGCGGCGCAGGGTTCGGCGGCGGTGAGCTACACCGCCGCCCTGTTCCTGCTGAGCCACTTCTGGGTCTTCGCCCAGGCCCCGAAAGCCGGCGAGAACGCCTGAGCCCTCGCCCGGTCGACCTCAGGGCTGACCCGCGCCGACGATCCGCATCACCTCCAGGCCCGCGCCCAGCATGCGCGTGTCTTCGCCCAGGCCCAGCGACTTGGGCGTCGCCGCATCCGGGCTTTCGATGGTGACGAGCAGGGTCGGCCCCTTCAGCGCCTCGGGCGACAGCGGCACGACGAAGCCGTGATTGACCGCCTTCTGGCGATCGAACACGAAGCGCTCCTGGGCGCCGCCCGGCACGGAGACGATCACGGTGCGCTTGGAGTCCGGCATGGGCAGGAAGGCGAAGGCCGCCACCTCCAGCACGGGCGATGTCAGGCTGCGCTGCCAGTCGGCGATCGGGATCTCGACCGTCGAGCGCTTGCCGTCAGCCCAGACGCCGCCGAGCTCGGGCGCGGACCAGCCCTCGCGCAGGTACGGCACGCCCGAAGCGCCTTGCTTGAAGCGCAGCGACGGCGGCTCCAGGCAGGGCCCGGCCACCACCACCACCAGGCCGATCGGCGCGCCCGAGCGGCAGCTGGGCTTGTCGAAGGCGTCGCCGGCCAGGGTGACGATATAGGGCACGTCGCCGGCCCGGTCGGGTCGGCCATCCTCGATCAGGCTGATCACATTGGCGCCGTGCGCCGACTGCAGCATGGCGATGGTGCCCATATAGGTCACAATCGGCGTCGGGAACTCGGCGGAGAACATCGCCGCATCGCCGTGCAGGCCCCGGGTGACCCGGACCTGGCGGATGTCCTCCATGATCGCGTTGACCCGCGGCACGTCCATGACGCTGGGGCGCAGGAACAGCGCCAGCATCACCACCGTCTGCGCGACGACGGCCAGGGCCACGCCCGCCTGCAGCCGGCGATCGGCCAGCATCTCTTCGGCTGAAACGCCCCGCAAGCCCAGCACCGTCAGGCCCCACAGCGGAACGACGAACGCCAGCATAGAGAACACCCCGAAGCTGTGCTTCAGCACCGCATAGACCGAGCCGTCGCCGGTGAGCTTGAGCACCGCGTACTGGGCCAGCATGGCCGCGCCGCAAGCTGCGCCCAGGGCGGCGAACATCAGGGCCGAGGTGTCGGCCGCCTCGTGTTCGGGATCATCGGCCGGACGCAGCAGGTGGGTCAACAGGACCCAGGCCGACAGGGCCACCAGCAGCGCCGAGAAGCCCGCCAAGGCTTCCAGCGAGAGGTCGACGCCCAGGTTCACGCTGCCGTTGTTGCCGGCGATGAACTTCATCTTGCTGAAGAACGGGTTCAGGACGATCGCGGCCGGAATGGCGATCAGGCCGGCCAGGCCGATCGGCTCGAACTTGCGGGTCCGCAGGACCTCACGCAGCCAGGTCACGCCCAGCATGGCCATCAGGGCGCCGGCCAGTTGCAGGGTCGGCACCAGGTGGAAACAGCCGCAGAAGGCGACGGCCGCCACCGCAAACAGCACGAAGTCCCGCCGGGAGCGCCCCAGCAGCACGACGGCGATGGTCAGGGCGATCAGGTTGACGGCCTCGCCGACGATCTGCGGGAAGAAGAAGTTGTCGATCAGCTCGCCGCCGAACGCGCCGCGCGTGATCTTGATGTTGATCAGGGTGAAAACCAGGCCCAGCGCCAGGAAGGTCAGCGACACCCGCCGCGCGTGCTCGAACAGGCAGACCCACACCACCGCCGCCGACAACACGCCGGCCATCAAGAGCGCGCTCAGGTGCTGCCAGCCCAGGGTCGCGAACAGCCCCGCCAAGCGGTGGCTGAGCTTGGGATAGTAGGCCATCTCGGCCATCCACTCATGGCCCTGCAGCGGGATGATGAACGCATGGCGCACCACCTCCATGACCTGCAGGTGGTAGGAGCTGTCGACCGACAGCGAGAGGATGCGGTTGGACGACAGCGCCGCCGCCAACACCAGGCACCACAGCGCCGCAGCGCCGACCCACAGCCAGGTCTTCTTGGTCTCGAACATCCGCGTCCCACCCCAATCGAATCCGCGCGCCCCCGCGCCCGACGCTGGACTTTCTAGCAGCAAAGCCGTCGGCGCAAAGCCGGCGCTTTACGCTGGCGTGGCGGATCCTCGTGACCCTAAGCTCTCGATCGGAGACCGCGCCATGGCCAACTTCATCCAGGTGACGCCGTTCCTGCATGTGCAGGACCTGGACGCGGCTCTGTCGTTCTTCGTCGACCTGCTGGGCTTTGCGGTCCCCTATCGTCAGCCCGGCTACGCCTATGTCCACCGCGAGACGGTGGGTTTTCGGCTGCTGGAGGCCAAGGAGGCGACGATTAAGCCCCGGGGAGCGGGCGGTTTCGCCTACTATATCGACGTCCGCGACGTGGACGCCGTCGTCGCCGAGCTGACGCCCCGCCTCGCCGCCCTGCCGCCGGAGGACGTCCACGGACCGGTGGACCAGGCCTATGGCCAGCGCGAGTTCATGATCCGCGCGCCCGACGGCGGGATCCTGGTCTTCGGACAGGCGATCGAGAAATAATTACATTCGTAATTAGTTTAAGCTTGTAAAATCTGAACCCGCCGCCACCCTCCGCGCCGAGGGAGAGGAACAGGTCAGGGCCATTTCAGATTTTGGCGCCCGACGCACGCGCGCCTCGGCGGCGGCGCTGCTCATGTCGACCATCGCCGTGTTCGGCGCGGTGGGGGCGCTCGGCTCGATAGCGCTCACCGGCGTCGACCTCGCGAAGTTCGAGCGCGAGAACGCCGCCCTGCCCCCGCCCACGCCCGAGCAGGCCGCCCGCTACGCGCCGCTGGCCCGGACGAACTGGCGCATCGTCCACGCCAATCTTGAGGCCCGCCTGCAGCAGGCCAACCCCCTGGAACTGGGCGCGGTGTGGTCCACCCGGACGGGCCGTATCTGCGGACTGGTCAACGGCCGGGGCAGCTTTGGCGGGCTCACGGCCATGGCGCGGTTCTACACCGTGGACCAGCAGCCGGTGTTCCACCGCGACATCGACCACCTGAGCTTCCAGCACGCTTGGTTCCAGTGCCGGCGCGACACCTATGTGATGCTGCACCAGGGCACGATGGAGCCCGGCTTTTGCGGCGCCGAGCTTGGCCGGCGGCGGTGTTATGCGGTGAAGAACGGGGTGCGGGTGGAGTGAGGCGCCGCTGAGGGCCAGCGCCTCTAAAGATTCCCTCTCTCGGGAGAGAGGGAGGGGCCCAAGCGAAGCTTGGGAGGGTGAGTGCGTACGCCGTGTCCGGGCGCGCACCGAACGGCCGCCGCCCTCAAGCGCCTCGATCTGAAAGGGTGAAACCACTCACCCTCCCATCCCGACATGCGTCGGGACGGGCCCCTCCCTCTCTCAAAGAGAGAGGGATTTCAATGACCTACTCCGCCGCGTAGCTTTGCAGCGGACGCACGTCCAGGGCCTCGGCCGGAGCGCCGGCGATGGCTTGGGCGGCGGCCAGGGCGCCCGCCGAGGTCGTGTAGTACGGCACCTTCATCATCAGGGCCGTGCGGCGGATCTCGAAGCTGTCTTCCAGGGCCTGCTTGCCTTCGGTGGTGTTGAAGACGAGCTGCACGCCGCCGTTCTTCATCACGTCGACGATGTGCGGACGGCCCTCAAGGACCTTCTTCACGTGCTCGACCTGGACGCCTTGGGCCGCGAGATAGGCTTGCGTGCCCTCGGTCGACAGC